>JAJRXH010000626.1 GCA_024276395.1 archaeon | reverse complement strand
TTTCAACCTCAAAGATGATTACCCAGCGATGATAGGGTTGTGGTTCCTTGAAAACTTCATGATACACGCGGATTATCCCAATTGGCTCGACATCAACACCAGCTTCTTCTTTCACTTCCCTCTTAAGTCCTTCAAAAATTGTTTCTGTTGGGTGCACTGGTCCAGCAGGTAAATACCATTTTCCCTTGTATTTTTCATCAGCCTCTCGTATGAATAGAAATTTTCCTTCCTCGTTTTGCGCCACGGCAAAAATGGTAATCATTGATGGAACATAACTCATCTAATGACCTCCGAGCGGAGCTATCAAGACAATTTTAATGCAGTTGATTAATAAGTTTTACGCGAACAAAGATGGATCTAGATATACAATGTCTTAACATAAAAAAAACCTTTGGAGAACTGGTTGCCTTAGACTACCTTAACCACACATTCGAAATAAACAAAATTCACGGCATCATGGGACATAATGGTGCTGGGAAAACAACATTACTGCGAATGATTGGAGGAATCATTCAACCAACGAGTGGAACAATCAAGGTTGGTGAAAATTTAGACGTTCGCCTCCAACCAGAAGAGATCAAAAAGATAACAGGTTTTCTCCCAGAAACTGCCATTCTTTACAAGAAATTAACAGCAAAAGAATTCCTAGAATTCATAGGGAAGTTAAGAGGATTAAATGATCAAAGCATCGAGGAGAAGATGAATCATTATTTTGAGATCTTTGAATTCTCGCATCCTCACAAGCAGATGCAAGATCTATCAAGAGGATTGCAACAAAAAGTCTTACTCATTGCAGCTTTAATGCATGAACCACTCATTCTATTGCTAGACGAACCAATTGCAACTCTTGATCCCATGAGCGCCATCATCACGAGAGAAAACATCAAGAGAATCGCCAAGAAAGGGAGAAACATACTCATTGCTTCACACATCCCAGAATTCATTGAAAAAACATGTGATGACGTCATCCTACTTAGAGAAGGAAAAGTAATGGAAACAGGCGACATCCGGAGCATTCTCAAGAAATATAATGCGGATTGCTTAGAGGAAGCATATCTAAAGATCATGACAATCAATAAATAAGCAAGCACGGGAGGAATTCATTTGAAGTCTCTTGATATCATTAAAGTAATCGCGATTGCTGAATACAAGGAACTTACTGCACCATTCGGAAGATTACGCGGTTACCTTCCCTTGATGATTAGTGGATTTATCATGGCTGTATTTTTTGTCTTATTCTTGCTTATTGATGCCATGTTCTCCTTGTTAGACGTTACCTTTCCAGTCACGCTTACTAAAGATACTCTCACCGTGGTGGCCTTCGTCATCACATTGGAAACATTTTTATCATTTTTTCTTCCCATTTCGGTTCCAATGAGTAGATTTACGATGGAAGGAAGAGATTTTGACCTCATTTTCAGCCTGCCAATACGACACTGGCATCTAATCATGGGTATATTCATTGCTGAAGCCGTGTTAAGTCTACCACTCTTCATTTTCACTGGAACTGGATCAATTTTCCTTTTAACATATTTATTATTCAGAGATCTTACGTTTACTCTGGAAATTACCGTGATAACCTTCATCTTTTTATCCATTCTCACTACAACGGCGCTATGGATTGGACTGCTCATCACCCGATTCATCACGCAATCTAATAACAAGGTTAACACGAAGTCCGCATTAAACATCACGATTGCCGCCGTTGGTCTAATCCTCATCCTCCTGGTCGATCTCATCACGAAAAATGGTATTAACGGCTTACAAGAAGAATGGATGATTGTCTTGCCTCCAACCCAGGCAGCTCTCCTCCTCATCGATCCCTTAACATCTGGAAAGATTGACGTTCTCAAGAATGCAACACTTTTTAGCATGTTTTTCATTGAAATAGTCGCTCTAATCATCTTGACCATACTAATCGCAAAAAAAATCCACTTACAAGCCCCAGATCCAAGATCTAATTATTTTACTGGCAATGTCAACTGGAATTTACACGTTTACGTCCCAGACAAGCTAAAAATTGATTGGATACTATTCAAGCGGTTCATCCGTGATCCAGAAAACACATCTCGGCTATTTTTAGGTCTAGTCTTATCAATGACCATTTTATTTCTATTTCAGAGGCTGATCATCCCCAATGTATCGAGCGGTAGTGGTGAGGTGAACCGATTTCTACCGTTGCTCATTGATGTCGTCACCATATTTGGATTCCTTGGAATGATTAGCATCATTACCTTCTTGGAAAGTTCTTTCTTTGCGATAGAAGCAAAAGAGACCATTTTTCTCTTTCTAACAATACCTAGGTCGTTAAGAACGGTAATGACAAAAAAATTAATTCAAATTGAATTTCTCACGATCATCATCGCCTCGTTCACATCCATCATTGGATGGATCTTCAATTTATTACCAGGGGATGATTTCTTACTGACATGGATCTCTCTGATCATCCTTGGGGTTCCCATTCCTTTCATCTTATTAGGAATGTATCAGTTAAATCCGCCTTCAGATGAACAAGATATCACGCACATGTTTAATGCCTTTCTCTTCTTCATATTCCTACTTTTCTCTCAATTCATCATTTTTTTCTTAATTTTCTGGTTTAACCCTCCTAGACTAATGGTCATCATCATTCTCTCCATCTTGTTTCTCATCTTTGGGTTCATCCTCTTTATGATGGGACTACAGAATCTCGAACAGTATGATCTGGGGAAGGGAATGGGACCATTCACTCGTCCTTATCGAGTTGTAGTTAAAAGCATTGGACTATTTGTCATCATTCACTTTTCGGCCATTCTTGCTTCCATTCTGACATTAAAACTTTCTCAAAACCTCATTGGTTTCATCCTAGGATTTTATGCTGCATATTTCATTGGTTCAGTGCTCATCATCAACTCTACAAAAAAGCCTGTTTTAGAAGAACACCTTGCCAGTCTCATACCAGAATTCAAGTTTTCTGATGATACTGCCATCACGAAACGTCACTGGGTCGCCATTGTCGGAATAGCGGTTCTTGGTCTAATATTAACACAGCTTGTAACTCCTTCACCAATCTTATCTATATCGATAACAAGCTTCCTTTTCAAGACACAATTCGGAAATTTAAACCTTGATTCTTCTGCAAGCTGGCTTCGAGCACTCACGCC
>JAJRXH010000625.1 GCA_024276395.1 archaeon | reverse complement strand
TTAAAGCAAAGAATCCCCTGAGACGAATACTGAAGCCTAGTGATTTATGTTCGATTATCGATCTATTGTTAACGACCAAAGAAATTCAAGGTCAAATAATTCGAGCAGATCTTGGGCAAATCTTGTACATCTAGGATGGAAATGGTGATTAGAAAATGATCTGGCAAGCACTCCATCCTTCCCAAATACAAAAAATCTTATCGAGAAATTTTCATGGACATTGGGATCAATTGGAGACCATCAAGGGACGTTTTCTTTCATTGAAGAAACAAGCGAGAGGCGAAGAATGGTTCTTCACAACCACTTCAGAAACAATGTTAAACGAACTACCAATTTCTAATCCAAAACTTACAATTAAACAAGTAGGGGTACTCTTGGGAGAATACGATCACATAACAAAAACATTTAACATGAAAATTGGTGGATTACTTACTTTCGGGAATTTTTTTCATCCACGAGCTATTGCACGACACGTTAACAGTTTTTTATCTGGAAACGTCACGACCTGCGCCAATCCCGAATCCATTCTTCCACTAACTCCAGAAAAACAAGTACTAGTAATATCTGAGGTGGGTACACCGCTAGGACTGGCTCGCATACATCCAGAAAAAGAAAACAAGAACTTGTACTTGGAACCTATATTGACCACGAAAATAATCTTCCAGCAAGAATGGAGAGAAAAACGAAAGCATCGAAAATAATCCCTTGATAAAATTTTGGTAATCAAAAAAAGCTGGTACGGTAAATGAAAGCAATTGATCATCCACGAAGATTAAAACCAGAACAACTCCTCGATCAATTATCTTCATTGGTCAAAAATGGACAAGTTGATCAATTGATCTCGTTAATCAGCGAAAATCGTGAAATGCTGTACTTTGAAGATATTGTCCATGGAATTGATATAGGAATTGACGAATTATCCCGCATTTGGTACGATCAATATGATTGGAATGGTCGTTCACGCACGAAAGCAACCATATCCTATCGAGATTTTGAAAAAGCGTGGACAGCTTATGAGGCCGCACATCACCTTCTAACAAGAAAAGGATGGTTTTCTCCACGAGATGCCGATGCAAAACCTCTTGACGTGGCCACAGGCACGCTCGGGAACATTCATAAAGCCATTTTAAGGATCGATCTGCACTTGAGGCTCAGGGGATGGAAAACAACCTTCATCGGATATTCTTTATCTCCAGATGATGTCTTACTCCATGCTAAGGAGAATGATGTCTTCGTCTTATCCATCATGGCCCATGATTCGAAAATAAAGGCACTAGATCTTCTAAAAAACTTATCACAGGAAATTTTCAACCCCCTAATAGTCGGAGGAAGCGCTTTCAAGGCAATTGAAGCTTGGATACTAGGTAAAACTCCACATCGCCCATTTTTTGCCAAGGAACATCCAGAAGTAAACAATTTTAGGGACATCCGCAAGCTAGTATCATCGATGTTTAATGGTGCATTATACATCGAATCGATTGAAGAACTAGATACTACATTA
>JAJRXH010000624.1 GCA_024276395.1 archaeon | reverse complement strand
TGACTTTGCTTTCTTTATGGGAATCACAATGATCTCTCCGCTGACATCAAGTATTTCTACTTCACTACCTGGAGTCATACTATGTTTCTCTCTTATCTCTTTCTTCTTTTTCATCTTCTGTTTTGTCGATCACGTCATCACGTCGGTGATGCGTGGCTTTCAAGCATCGGCATCGCGTCATCCGTGATGCTGCTGTCGTTCCGTGCGTTGCGAGGATAAAAAACAAGTCCTCGTAGGATTATCCCTGGTCACGGGTGTTTTTCCTCTTTTTTAGTAAAAGTTAATGTTGCACTTTTTATTAGTCATTCTTTGAGTTATTTCAACTCATCTCTGATAAGATCGTGTAAATCATAAAGATGGACCATAAACCAAGAGATTAAATGATTAAAATAGATATTTTTTTTCTTTTTCGTGAAACTGATTTCATTCTGAGCACATCGTCAGGATCAGAGCGAAATCTAAAAAATCATAGGTTTTTAAATAACCTCATGTCGAGTGTAATTGGAAGTGAAATCGTGCTTTGATTCGTCTATATATTTCACTGGTATTCGAATTTACAAGTTGCTTTGCATCTTTTCGAGGAAGGAATCACGGTGCCATTCACTGATGAAGAAGGCGTTCACTATTTCAAGGTACTCATCCTTGGCGATTCAGATACTGGAAAAACTGCCCTGAGAAGGCATTTCATCGAAGGAAAGCATCCTAATGTCTTGCGTCCGACGATGGGCACTGATTTTGGGTACAAAACTGTTCGTCTTGGTTCAATTATCGTGAAATTAGGTTTATGGGATGTCTCTGGTAAGGAACGGTTTGCAAATGTGAGGCGATTATATTATCATTATTGCAACGGTGCCATCCTTGTTTTTGATCTCACGAGGAAAGACACTCTTTTTAACTTGGGAAAATGGATCCTTGAATTAGTTGAAAGTACTGGACATTCCGTACCGTGTGTTCTCGTAGGTACCAAGTATGATCTTCGGGATAAGATCTATCAAGATTTCTCTCGAGACAAGGTGCTGAATTTTGCTATGAGATTATCGATGTACATTGGATCATTGGGTATCACCATTCCTTTCATTGAAACATCTTCAATAAGCAATTATAACGTGAGTCGTCCCTTCACTGAGCTAGCCTACATTATGCACCGCATAGTTGATCATTGTCCTTAAGAATGGAAAATTATTCATCTATTTCCTTCTCTAATTACTCTCCAGCTAGATGCTTTTCTACCAAACAATCTGGCTGCTCTTTAGTTATTTTTTTCATTTGGTGTTTATTTAGGTGGGAATTTTCTTCGGACGAATGTGCGAAACATTACTAATAAAACATCTTTTTTTAGACTGAATGTCGAGATGTACTAAGTCACTTGTAGGGACAGATCTATAATCCTTGTATGTCTCACTTATCTGCTGGGTAAGTAGGGGGGCCAATACCCACATCTTATCTTTGGAGGCGTTGAAAATAGAAAACATCGCTAGGGCTGCATCACCAAACTCCACTTTTGTGACACTTGTGTAGTGAATCCTCTAGATGAAGTTAACTATGTTACCAACTTTAGATGATGGTTGGATCATGGTAGTTCAACGGATGAAAAAATTTGTCATACAATTTTTCATTTAGTAGAACATGAACATAAAAATGTAAAACTTTAAGAAGGAGCATCGTGATGTAATTTATTCAAACGTGGATATAGTGCGTGTTTTAAGAATTTAAGAGTTGAGTAAAGAGGAGGTAACATGGTCAAATGCCAGTAAAAGTGTCTACAAAAGGTCAGATCGTGATTCCAAAAGAGAGAAGAGAGAAAAGCTCCCGTGACTAGGGGTAATCCCACGAGGACTCGTTTTTTATCCTCGCAACGCACGGAACGACAGCAGCATCACGGATGACGCGATGCTGATGCTTGAAAGCCACGCATCACCGACGTGATGACGTGATCGGAAAAACAGAAG
>JAJRXH010000623.1 GCA_024276395.1 archaeon | reverse complement strand
GTGATCCAAGTGAGTGTTCGAGTTACTCATTTTCATCAACTTGCTTTTAGTGGATTTTTCTAGGATATTTTATTTACATGTCACTCAGATTTCCATCTTTGATAAAGCTGCCTATACGCAATGATTTTAATGTTGCGCTTGCTGACCTCTCTTGAAAACAACGTGGAGTGAGTGGCATGTTTGAGGATCGATATAAGCCATTGTTTGAAGATACAGAATACGTGTTGATCTGGAACGCAGGAATGCCGATATTAGATCCCAATTTCTTTTTGATCACGCAATTTACCTCAGGAGTTCACGAAGGCTCGAAGATAATTTTGCGATCTGATGGATGGACATTGTTTACATCACGGCTTGAATACGATGTGGCAAGGCGACAAGTGGAAGAAAAAGGATGGCTAGATCACGTGGAGATTATTGTATATTCGAGCAAGAAGGAATTCGAAGAGCAATTCAAGCAAAAAGTATCTGAGTTGGGAATAGAGTTACTGGGGATTAATGGGAACTTATTGCCATGGAATGTGGCCACGGATCTGAAAGAAAAGTATGGAATAAAGCAATTTATCGATGTTGCCGAAAAATGGACCGAAATTCGATTAATCAAGACTCCAGAAGAAATAGCCAGGATACGCAAGGCTTGTGAGATAGCGGCCAAGGTAGCTGAAGAAATTCCATCGATGGAATTGAATACAGAGCTTGGGGTGGCAGCACAAGTTGAATTTGCAATGAAAATGAAAGGTGCAAGCAGACAGTCCTTTGATACCATAGTTGCAGCTGGTGCTAATTCAGCAGACCCCCACCACGGTTCATCATCTAGAAAGATTAAGACGAATGAATTTCTCTTAATTGATTTTGGTGCTGTATATGAAAATTATTGTAGTGATGTCACCAGAACGTATTTTGTTGGAAGGTCTAACGCTAAAGACAAAAAGATGTATGAAACGGTATTGAAGGCACAAGAAGCTGCATTAGAAGTCATTCAACCAGGTGTGAATGGGAAGGAGGTGGATAAGGCGGCTCGTGACGTGATTGATTCCATTCCAGAATTTAAAGATCGGTTCATTCATGGGCTGGGACATGGCCTGGGACTTCTAGTTCATGATGGAGGAGGTTTGTCTCCACACGTTGATCTTGAACTGAAGGAGGGAATGGTTCTTACCGTCGAGCCTGGTGTGTATCTTCAAGGATACGGTGGTGTTAGGATTGAAGATGACATCGTGGTGACAAAGAAAGGATACGAATTGTTAACTCCCGCGTCAAAGGATGAATTGATTTCTATCTGAATTTCTACTTTTTGACTTGTTTTAATTCTTCTATTCTCCGGCTTTCGTCCCTTTTTCTCTTTAAACTTCATTAGAGACTAAGTTGTAGATCAGGGATTGATAATTCTTTTGGAATCTTTCCATTTATGGTCAAATACAAGGTATTTCGAGATAATAGGTTTTCATAAGTTGTTTTTACTTGTTCTGGGGCGATTGTTTTGATTTGATTAATTTGTCGTTCTAGGTCTGGGTCGGCTCCTCTAATAGCTTTGGTGAAATAATGAGTTGCTAGTTGGGAAGAGGAATCCATCAATCCGATGAGTTGTCCAATAAGT
>JAJRXH010000622.1 GCA_024276395.1 archaeon | reverse complement strand
CTAAGATCAATTTCTTTAAGGTTATTAGATGCTAGTGAAAGCATCCTGAGGGACTTGCATTGCGTTAAGGGCGTGATGTCGATTGATTCCATGTCTAATTTCGATAAGATGACATTGTGCACGGCAATGGATACCGTTTGTGATCCCGTTGTTCCATCACTTCTGGTGTAACTAATGGTAACTCGTCGCCCGATGCTTTCGCGTGGTACCCATCGTAATCGTCTTTTATGCACCAAGAATGCAGGAGGTAACGGTGTCTCCTTGAATTCTTCTTCTACCAGCAATGAGACAGTTTCATCCACGTCAATTTCTTTCAGGTTTGTATTGTTAAGCAAGGGGGTGAGATTGAGTTCTAACAAGTCATTTCTTGTTAGGTTGATGATTTCTAATGAAGGACATAGGGCGAGAGGCGTGAGATCAACACTTTGAATCCTATTTTCCTTTAAATCAAGTTTCTGGAGATATTTGCAATGCTTTAAATCACTTAAATCAATTTGGGCAATATTTCGCCCGCTTAGTCCTAGGTGCCTGATTCTTTTGGAAATTTTCAGTTCATATTGTTGATCGACGATGTCCCAATATCGAATGGTGATTGTTTCAGGTAGTTTTCCTTTCTGAGGTAATTCCGCTGATGGCACCCATACAATTCTTTTACGCAAGGGTCTAATGCCATCTTGCAGGAATTTTTTCTCAAAGGTTTTATCTGCAACAATTGTCACGGTTTCATCCACAGTGAGGGTATTGAGGTATTTTAATGGGATGAGAGGCGTGATATCCAGTTCAATGATGGGATTTCCAGCTAGAGAAAGCGTGTCAAGTATTTCACATCGTGCGAGTGGGGATACATCTAACTTCGTGAGGTTATTTGATTCCAGGGAGAAGACCTCTAATACCTTACATGGGGCGAGAGGTGTGATGTCAATTTCGGCTAATTGGTTTTCAGCTAAAGAAAGACTTCTTAATTTCTTGCACATTTGTAGGGGTGTGAGATCGATTTCTTTAAGCTTGTTACCAAACAAGGAGAAAGTCTCTAGGTAAATGCATCGTTCTAATGGAGCAAGATCGATTTCTATGATGTTTCTCAGCGATAAATTAATTACCTTTGTGAATGGATCAACTTCTTCCACGTGTTCCTTTCCATCGCTTGTTTTGTACTTTAATTTTAACATTGTGACCATTTAGACACCGTCCCGTGAGTCTCTTGCCATGTGACCTACTTTGAGCATCACTATAAATAAGTCACGTTTTAAGGAATATGAAGAAAGTTCAAGACTCGTCATACTTCACGTGGAGTGAAACGTGTTTTTGCTTCCAAGTAAGGTGAAATTTATGATGTCCTTACGAGAAAATCGTTTTTTCATGGGATTTCTTCTTCCAATTGCTTACCAGATCTTTCTTGCGGAAGCATACTTGTGGATTCATCCGCATCAAGATCCGGATGTAGGCGTGATTCTTCCTTTTGCCTTCTTGCTTGTTCCTTTCATTTGGTTTTATACACAATCTGGGAATTTCTTGTTGAAAATCTCCCAGCTAGAACGACAATATCGAGAACGACTCCAAGAAAGGATTTATGACATCGTTAGTTCCAAGGATCTTGGAATTTCTGAGGAAAAATCACGTGAATTGCTGGAATGCCTGGAAGAAGAGTTAATTCCAGTGCTCATTCAGAATTTTCAACAGCAATATCTTGACAATTATTTTACCCGTCCAGAAACGGTGCATCACAAGCGTCTCACTCAACATGAAGCCATGGTTCTATTTAGTTTCAATTTCGCAGTGTTTAGCATCATTGATCTTCTCGTGATCATGTACCTGGGATTTAATGGCATTAAATTCGATTTTTTTGAATTAGATCGTATCATTAATCCCGTGAACGTGACTGTTTTTGGATTGTTTTTCTTGGTGACGTTCCTCTTTTCATTAGGCCTTTTTTTCCAAGAACGCAGTCAAATGAAGTTGGCTATCTTGGACACGACACCTACATTGCTTCCATTGACGAAAACAAGCACTTTTTCAACGAAAACACATGAGTATGAGCTGGAAGCCATCCGAAAATTTCCCATTACTGATTATCTAGGGGAACAAATAGGAGAAAATCGTTACTTGATTTCAGAATTGTTAACT
>JAJRXH010000621.1 GCA_024276395.1 archaeon | reverse complement strand
GAACATCAAGATTGCAATGATGATAACTGAGGGGAGGCTTGTTTCCTTCAAGTACAAGCTTGCTGTCACAGCAACAATTACTAGCCCCACTGCTCCCAAAAAACTGGCATTTCTTCTTCCAATTCTATCTGCCGTCCAACCACCAGAACTAGTAAAAAGAATGCCGGCAAGACCAAAAGCCGAGATCACGAATCCAATTTGATCACTAGACACGCGCAACAACTGCAAGCCCTTGCTAGTGTAACTAATTAGAGCTATCAAGTACATGAAGCCCAAAAATCCCAGAAAAGACACCATGAGTATGCTTCCACTCCGACCTACTTGGATGGTATCCATGGCAGAAAGCTTCAATTTATCCCAAATGCTGCCATCAACGAATATACTGGTTTCCCGAATGTGAGAAAAATAAAGAAATAGCAACTCTAGAAATCCATACAAGCTAGCTAAAAGAAAATAAAAACGCCATCCAAGCATACCTTGAATCGTTCCAGCAACTATTGGGCCTAAAAACACTCCTAATGCAGTTGTCGTTCCGTATAAGCCCATCATCCTCCCCCTAATTTCATCAACGACAGAATCCGCCAATGTGGACATCACTACAGGCATCAAGATAGCAACGCTTGCTCCCTGAATGACGCGTCCCAACAGAAACAAGCCGTAATTGGGACTTAAAGCATCGATCATATTTCCCATTCCAAAAAACAAGGCTCCCATCTTGAGCATCTTCTTTCGGCTAGTCAAGTCAGCTAGACCAGCTGCAAATAATTGGCCCAGTGTAAAAGTAATTGCATAAAATGATATGGATAAGCCAATGAGGAACAAAGATATGCCAAAATCATCTTGCACGAAGCCAAATATCGTGAGATAGCCAGAACCAAATAATGGCCCAGAAAAGGCTGCAAGGAATACTGGTGAGAGACGCAAGATCACGGAAAAATCTACTCGATCATAAAGCACCTCGCTTGTCATCGACACTCACATCCAGAAAAAAACGTACCTACACCAAATAAGAAGATTCACGCGTCACCACTCTCCAACAAAAACAAAAACATTTAGGTAAAGGCGAAAGCGCTAACAGCTAGTAACGTGCCTGCCACACCCCAAACATTGTTCCTCAAATCTCTTATAACCGATGATTTTATTCATACACGAGCACGAGGTGATGCTCATGAGAACAAGTAATGGAATTGTCATTGCATTAGGAACAATATTGGTATTAATCTTGGCTGGAGTCCTTTTAATAGGATGGATGGCATTGATGAATGATCAGCGGACGAGCACGACGAATAGCCTGACTTCTGGAGATGAAAGTGAATCTCCCCCCGTTGATCAAGGAAACAACGAAAATGTCAAAACAATAGGTGCAAGAATTGCAGCGCAAATGGAAACAGCAAGGACTAAGATTTCTTTCCTATGGTCTTATAATAATACGTGGACCAACGACAATCTAACGAACATCTATGGAGTTTATGTCGATGCATTGCTCGTGGGAATGAGTGAAACGAGTAATCAATCAACCATCGCAGTCATTCATGAGCCGTTAGCGGAAAGCGGAAGTATAGATCTAGATAAGGTAACAATGATTCTAGTATCTTTTGAAGACCTCATTGATGACCTTAATGAAACCAGCGTCGTTAATTTTCAAGATGTCTTTCCCCCAACTTTCATGGTAGACATGGCTCTTGATGACAACACTTCATTGTCCTTGGTTTTCTCGGCTGAGCACAAGGTACTCGGAGTGGTCAATGGTACTTGGAAGCAAAGCAGCTTCGAGCGTTGGGGAGTTGAATTTCCCGTGTTTACCCTAGATAGCGCACCTGTTTTCTTTACCTTGACAGACTCACAAGTTTCACGTGTATTGTCCATCATTCAAAACTTCGAAGCTTTAATAACAGCGACGGTGCCTCCATGATCACGCCCATTGACTGACACCATCCAAGAAATCCTCAAACTCCCATTTTTTCATATTTCCATTAATCAGGCATTATTTAAGTGAACATCACCAACATTCTCTGGAAGCATCACTCAAGATGCAGCCAAAACGCCCATCACCACCTCTTACCTTCCATTCATCTCGAACGTGAGGACAACACGAACCTTGCAACTCTTCCTTCACCAAGAGTAATGGAGCAAGCAAGATGATGAGATTTCAGCATTTTTTACTTATTCTGACGCTCGGATCCATTTTTACCTTCATTTTGATCAATCACGATACTCTAGATCCGATGGCACGCAGTCTCCAAATAGACAACAATGATATCCTGCATGGTAAAAATACCATATCTACTAGTGACATCATCTACTTGGAGTCTTTCAACAACAGTTGGTTAAAAGAAAACCTAAGTTCTCACTATTCTTGGAACATCGACAGAATTTCTGGACGAATATCTAATGACGATGAAACTTTCACCGTGAGCTTGATCCATGAACCTCAATACGAAATCCTATCCCGAAATGGTTCTGCTTTTCAGTTATTATTGAAGAACATCCTTGAAACGACACTAACAATGACAGAAACAAGTAACCAAAGTACCATCACCTCCATTGATCCAACTTTGCTAACGTTCCACTTGCATATTGCACTATCTAATGGATCTGGCTTTCAAATTTTATATTCGAAAGAATTGAACATCATTGGAATCAACAAAGGACAATGGAACGAAATGGATAATCTATCTCACGGAATTTATGAAATTCAATTTATTTTTACATATGAACCGATAT
>JAJRXH010000620.1 GCA_024276395.1 archaeon | reverse complement strand
TTGGTTCATTCAGCATTTCGGGGCGGTGCACGTGAGTAGAAGGTAGTCGTAAACGCACGAAACCATAGATGACATCATTTACGGTATCTTCAAAGGAAATGAAGAACTCTTTTCCTTTGGATGCTGGATACTCTCTTACTATGAGTTTTGGATATTCTTTTAGGGGTTGGTATCCATTTTTTAGGATTTGGTGCCCTATTTCTCGGCAGCGAATGCAGCGACATTTCAAGTTCCTACTTTCCATTTCTCGTGCAATTAATTCCCTAATATTTCCATGTTGGATTCCGTCTTGGATGAGTTGTACAGGGATGTCACGTTGAATGCGTTGAATTCTTACCCATGGTGGTAATCTTGATTTAATCTTGATGAGGGTTTCTATTAATTCTTCTTCAGAATAAGGAAGGTATTCCCTGGATTTCCACATTTCGTGCAATTTGGTGCCTGGTATGGTGAGAGTAGGATAAATTTTTAGAGCGTCTGGACAAAACTCAGGATTTTTGAATAATTCGTCAAACATGGCGACATCTTCATCTGGCGTGGTGAATAGGTTTGGCATCATGTGAATTGTTACCTTGAAAGCAGCATCTTTGGCTATTCTAATGGCCTGGATGGATGCTGCGACATCATGTCCCCTGTTAACTTTTCTTAGTACTTCATCGGAGAGCGTTTGGACACCTATTTCGACCCAAGTGCCTCCCATCAAGAGCATTCGATCGACGTGCCGTTCCTTGCAGACATCTGGTCTGGTCTCAAACGTGATTCCCACGTTTTTTGTCTTGCTGAGTTCGCATCTCTGGATGGATTCTCCTAATGTTTTTGATCTTGAATCTGGGAAGGTTTCCGATGAAATACTATCTAATATCCCGATTATGAATTTTTCTTGTTCTTTTTGAGGTCGTGCTAAGAAGGTTCCTCCTTGAATCACGATGTGGACCTTGTTTGCTGGATGTCCCATTTTTCGTAGCTGGGTTATTCGTGCTCGGACGACTTTATATGGGTCGTATCCCAATTGCTGGCTGCGCATCGTAGAAGGTTCTCGTCCAGTATAACTTCGTGGTGCGTTTTCGGCACTGGGACAATAATAACAATCCCATGGACAAGAGTTTTCTGGTGGTGTCATGACTGCCACGATTGCGATGCCACTAGTTGTTCTTGCGGGCTTCTTGATGAGAATCTTGCGGGCTGTTGGATTTATGGGATACTTTTTGGTTGCGTGTAGAATGACCGTGTTACTCATGACTTGTTTTAGGCCATGTTTTGCACACACGAGATGCTTGTAATGCTCTAACTGTTTTTTTGTTCTTATCTTGCCTGCATTCAATAGTTCGATGATTTCTCGACATGCTTCCCATTCTTCGGTGCTAATTGGTTCGTTCTTGAGACTTTGTACGGACATTATTTCTCAATTTTCCAATGTTAATGTAGCCTTAAAAGACATCACAAGGGCGCAAGCCTTTTTCTTCATTCATCATAATCAAGTTTACACGTACACGAAGGAAAAACGGCTTTTAAGGAGAAGTCATTTTATGTTCAAAGAAATTCTCCCGTACTTACCTGTTCACGGATTACGTTAGCTGGGAATTATTTTTTGTAATGACAGGCTTAACTAGTTTCGAATAGGTAATCTTTCACGTGAAAAGTATTGACATCTAATCTGGGCTGATGCTGTTTGTAGGCCTCCTGGAGCACGACAACAAGTGTTGATGAAGATTGATTCAGCATACTCATCTTTTATGAATGTTGATGCAATGATGGAGGTTGATGTGAAATGAGAGTGGCAGTGCTCTTTTCTGGAGGAAAGGATTCTACATTGGCCTTGTATGAGGCTCGAAGGTATCACGACATTGCTTGTCTAATAAGTCTAGTCTCAATTAATCCAGAATCTTACATGTTTCATGTACCTAACATTCATCTTGCTCCGTATCAGGCAAAAGCAATGGAATTACCCTTGATTCAGAAAAAAACCACTGGCATCAAGGAGAAAGAACTCGATGATTTGAAACAAGCCATTAAAGAGGCGATTGATCTATATGATATCCAGGGTTTGGTAACTGGAGCCGTTCGGTCGATTTATCAGGCACAGAGAATTCAAAAAATTTGTCATAAGCTTGATATTTGGTGTTTCAATCCTTTATGGTTGCGAAATCAAGTGAAATTGCTACAACAAGTGCTTGAAAACAACCTTGATGTCATCATTTCTGGAATTTTCTCGTATCCTTTTGATTCAACTTTTCTAGGCCGTAAACTTGATCAAGAACTGGTAATGATTCTTAGTCGATTTCAACGAGAGTTTGGAATAAATCCCGCTGGCGAAGGAGGTGAAATTGAGACTACTGTTCTTGATGCTCCTTTTTTTAAGAAAAAAATTATTGTTAGAAAAGCTGATGTGGTATATTCGAATTACTCAGGCGTGTTTCAAATCAAAGAAGTAGAGTTGGTTGACAAATGAGTAAACAAAGTAAAAACGTTCTCATCGTGAGCACGTGTAGCGATCCCTTGAGCGATTTGGAGTTTGTTCACCCAGTAGCATCATTAGTAGGAGAGAATGGATATCACTTGTCAATCTTTCATCATGCCAAGTTAGATGAAGATGTGATTTATCGAGCAGATAAAATCATCATCACGGGAACAGCACTCAAGGATTTTGAGTATCTCAAGAACATTGATCTGTTTGGATGGATCAAAAGAGTTAACATTCCCATTCTGGGTATTTGTGCGGGCTGTCAGATACTTGGAAAGATTATGGGTGAAGATCTAGGAGAAAAGATGTTGATTGGAAAGAAACTTGTTTCTTGTAGCAGTGCTGTTTGTCGAGATTTGGTTCAAAGGGTTGAATTTGAAGCGTATTTTTTGAGTAGTAGGTACGTGAAAGTCACCACGCATTTCAATATATTGGCGGTCACGGAAGGCATTCCCTCAATCATTAGGCATTCAAATCGCCCTTTTTTGGGATGCTTGTTTCATCCAGAAGTCTTAAATCCCCAAATCATCCTGAATTTTTTGGAACACTATTAAATGAAGTGATGATGAAAAAGGGAACAAGGATGATGTCTGGTACATTGGAGCGTGATGAGTGATGCCTGAAAAGATGCTATTAGTAGGATTGGGAGCGATTGGAACGACGTTCTTGTGGTCATTAGATAGAATCTCCAAGGATAATATTGTCATTAAGGTAAAAAATGATGAACAAAAAGAAAAGATATTGAATGATGGAATAGTACTGAACTTGCCTAAAAACGGGGTCATTCGCTTGAGAAATTTTTCAGTGATCGTAGATTGGCAAGAACTTGGTGAAATACCCCAGTGGATTTTTGTTACCTTAAAAATTCCAGATTTACTTGAAGAAACGAGGAATCTAGAAAAATTTAACAAGTCGGACACGAGAGTAGTATATTTTCAAAATGGTTTTCTCGAAGATTATCTTCCAAAGAACCTAATAACAACATCTACCTATCGTGTCGTCTGTTGGTGGGCATCAAAGATGCTTGAGTTTGGTTCAGTAGAATGCATTCGGTTTACAGCAACTCATGCTGGCATGTACGTCCAAGATGCTCCAGAAGAGGATAAACAGTACCTATCAAGTGTTCTTCAGTCTCTTCCAGTACCGATTCGGTGGTTTGACGACATTCGGCCCGTAGAGTTAAACAAGCTCATCTTTAACGCCGCATTAAATGGATTGACCTACTTGACCTCCTTAAATCTGTCAGAAATATTACGCTTGGAAGAGGGTGAACTGGCATTTTCTGGGATAATTAGTGAAGGAATTCAGTTAAGTCGATTGTTAGGTTATGATTTGCCGAAAATATTGAGGTTTCACCTGAAAGATTTCTCGCTTGAGGCGACTAGTCATCTCATTTCTCGCATCAAGAGAAAGATGTACCTGAGAAATTTGAGGAGAGTAGGTAAGGACTTGATATCCTCTGCGCGGATGTCTTACTTGAGAGGACGAAAATCAGAATTATATTGGTTGAATGGATTCATTCAGCGAAAATGCATAGACAGTCATCTGGATTGTCCTTGGAATGAAGCCGTGATGAAATACCATGAAATGATAGAGACTGGTCAATTAGAACCAAGTCCAAAAATGCTTGAATTGTTATACCAGGATGTGATGCAAAAATGATTTGTCAGGAGAATCTTGATTCATTATCCTTCTTTTAAGTGCTTCAACACGAGCTAGAATTACTTCTTCACATGTTTGTTGCCAAGTTTTCGTGAGATATAATTGATGGGCGTCCTTGAAAGAATGTCCCATCACGCGATATTCTGCATGGAGTGGAACTTGGTCTTGGCGGAGTTTTTGAATCACGGCATATCGAAACTGGTGTGATGTGATCTTTTTGCCAATTTTTTCGCTCCATTTTTTGAACCAATAATGAACTGTTGAATTTTTTAACGGGCTTCCTTTTCTATCGCAAAATAAGTGATTTCCATTTGGGCTATATAATTCATCCCGTATTTTTATCCAGTCCGTGAGTATTTCTCTTTCATATAAATGAGAGAGTCCTTCTACGATTTGTTGATCTTTTAGAACATTACTGAGAGTTTTTTTGTCTAATAAGGGAAAATATCTAGGTTTCAGATAGTCACTTCTGCCTTTCACTCCCAGTATTTTGACTCTGGGAGGAATCATTTCTGCAATTATATGTTTTACCTCAGAAAATAAGGCTTCTTGGAGACGTGAACCAGTGATCCAGAGAAATTTAACGAGGTATCTTTGGTTTGGTTCGAAAATTTTCGACAATAGTTTTTGATAAGTTTCCAAGGATATGGCATTTTTTCTTCCGAGTCGTGGTGATGGGATTCGTGACCACTTGTCTAAGTACTCTCGAAAGGCAAGATAAGTTGATTCTTTCACGGTCCAAAATTCATTAACTCTCAAAAAATGAAGAAAACTCTTGATGACTAGGGCATGATGGGCAATGGTGGAGGGGAGACGATGCTTTCGTGAAAATCCTTGGAGTGTTTCTTTTTCTAATTTCTCAAAATATTGTGCCATTTCGTTGAGACTGGCATTGAAAGAAGGATTAGACCCTTGGAGAGAAGGGAAATCCTTTACAAATTTCTGAAGGATGTACATGTATTGTTTTTGAGTTTTCAAGGAAAAATGGGGATTCATTGAAAGATACATTCGAATGACTGGATACTTGATCTTACTCTTAATCGCGTTCTTTAGTTCATCGATCCTTACTTTTTTGATGATGGTTTCTTCTTGGTCTGTAGTGATCACGTGTATCTTTAGACATTCATTATTTTTTAAATGTTCACGGAATCAACAAGTTGGAAAAAGGTTGCTTTGCATTGACGGTGCTTATCTCTGATCAGTTGAGATTAAAGGCGTGAAATCTAATCTTATCTTCTTTTTTACCATGGGCGTTGCTAGTTATTGGTTATTTTACTTTTGATTAGTATGTTGTCTCATTTCCGTGAATGATCGTTGTTGAGATGGATTGGAAGTGTTCATGGGAATGGATTCTGTTCCATCATCGTTTAAACGAATGTAAGATGAAACGATGAATCGTGTTTCCTTTTCTAGATTCACGTGGTCATGTACCGGTATTACTAGTGCGTTCAACTTTCCATCGATGTTGTTACACGTTTTCAAATAACCTATACCTATGGTCCATCCATTTGCATCCGTTAACGCTATTAGTCTGTTGTAAACATCTTGTAGGTGATCAATACGCATACTATACGAGAACAAGGTGATGTCGTACAAGGGAATGCTTAGCGGTTTCATCTTAGCTAAAAGTTCCGAATATTTCTGTTCTCGAGTCTTTTTTCGATTACTCGGATCTTGTCGCTTGATTCCTGGAGGCACGGTGACAAGACGGTGTTCAACTTTTTCCTGTCCGATGTGTTTCAAGAGGGCTTGGTAATTATCGATATCGATTGTCTCTGGGAACAAGATTGATTCATCTGGCCTGAAGATGGATACCTTGCTTGTTTTAAGTGTTAATGCCTCTGGTCCACTAACATAACCAGTAGTGTCAATGAGAAGGATGGGTGTCTCATTTTGTTGTTGATGAAGCTTTACGATGTCATTCCAAGTTTTGTTGAACTTCCAGTAGGCAGAGATTAAGGTAAAGAGTAGTCCTCTTGGAGAATTGGATCCAATGAAGTAGATTCTTTTAATTTGTCCTCTTGGAAATGGATTCTCACCGTTCATCTTGAGTTTGGAAAGCGCCAGACATCCAGGGATGAAAAGTTTATTTTGTCCCACATCCAGATCGAGAAGATAGATTGGATGGTTTAACTTGAGAAGTTGATGTGCAAGACAACTTAAAAATCCAGATTTTCCCGATGATGTTCCCCCAATTGTCATAAAAATGAAAGACTTTCTCTCTTGATTTTCAATTCTTTCTTTGATGCTCGTAAAGACCTCTAACCATGATTTAGGATAGATGTCTTCGATGTCAGAGTTAATCAATCGTGTCTTGTTTTCTTTAAAATTGAGTGTTGCTTTTCTCGTGGCAACAAAGGGATAGGTCACGCCAACTGGAACCGTGATGATTTCATGTTCTTTCGTGTCTCTAAAAAAGATATGGCCTTTTCCTTCATTGATGAAAAATTCTGTTGGACCTTGAATGAGGAGAGCTTCTCCAGCTTGTAGTGTGATTTTCATTGTTTTCCCAAGTTCGTCTTTCTTTCAAGTTCTTTTAAAAAAGGATGTTAATCTTTAAAACGGAATGACTAATTAGCTTTTCGTGAGGCACATGTTGTTAAAAGATCGAATCCGCTACTTTTTAGCCCTGAAATTTCCCTGGGGATTTCATCGTCGTAATTATGAGAGATGGAAAGAAATTCTTCCAGAGGAGATGCAAGAATTAAATTCAAGTGCCTACTTGTTATTGTCATCTGAGAAAAAAACAACCACGAATGAATTGAATGAGGCAAACAACACTTTTCTAGGTACTCCAGAACAGCTAGATGTTTCTGATGCTGACTCTGGAATGGTTGAAGCTTTATCTAACTTGAATGCTGAAAATTCTTGGATGATGATCTTGATAGAAAAATCTATCATCAAAAGAAATGGCTTGACGGTTTTTAGGCTCCTCTTTCAAAGTTTTTCTTTGTCTTTTGCAGTGTCTTTTAGTTTGTCCTTTCCCGCCTTGCTACAGATCGTTTCCTTAGAGTTTCGATTATCTTTAATCAAAATTTCGAATCCTCTTTCATTCGTTCTCGAACCAGTCATCCAGATGTATGGTTTGCTAAGATATCTCTCTAGTTTTCTCAATGGTCTTTCCCATCTTGTTAGGACTCATCTTCTCTTTATTATGACGGAAGAATGGAGATGGGTATCTAAATGAAGATTTCGGAAGCTTGTTATGTTTTTTGGGATGAAATTTTACGTATGTCGTTGGAAATTAGATTCTGAGGTGGTGAACTTGAACAAGTATGTAGGAGCGATTGATCAAGGAACTACTGGTACAAGATTCGTTTTAATTGATGAGAATGGAAAGGAACTTGCTTCTGCT
>JAJRXH010000619.1 GCA_024276395.1 archaeon | reverse complement strand
ATCTTCCAGATCTAATAGAAAGAGATTTTCCGACAAATGACGTTTCAACATCATCAATTGTTGAATTAATTAAAGAAATGCCCATTCAAAGAGCTGTTTCAATAATCGGACCTCGTCGAGTGGGAAAGACTTATCTTATGTATCAACTCATTAAATCGTTGATTACCATGGGAATTCCAAAATCCCGAATTTTATACTTGAATCTGGAGTCAGATTTGTTGCTCGGATGTCAGATTAAGGACTTACGGAATATGTTAGACATATTTTATGAACTGCATCCAGAAATGGCGGTGCAGAAGATATACTTATTCTTGGATGAAATTCAAAATGTTCCCCAATGGGAACGATTTGTAAGAAGTGTAATTGATGCGAGAACCGTGCAAGTTGTACTTAGTGGGTCTTCTTCCAAGTTATTATCGAGAGAGATATCCACTTCACTACGAGGACGCACGCTTACGTATCCATTGTATACCTTCAATTTCAAGGAATTTTTAAAAGCGAGAAATTTTGAACCGACTCCCTATTTATCTTCGAGCCAAAAAGCGTATTTACTGAGCTTTCTCAGACGGTACGTTGAAACAAGTTATCCTGAGACCATTCTTTTAGAAAGAGAAAAAAATAGAATTTTAAAAGAAATATTGGATGTAACTATTTATCGAGATATTATTGAGCGTCATGATGTCAGAAACGTTAAAGTACTTAGATTATTGCTCAAGGGAATGGCACGCTCCCTTTATTTTTCAGTACATAAGTTTTACAACTTTTTGAAGTCCATGGGGATCAAGATAAGCAAAAACACGTTATATGAGTACGTTGAGTACTTTCGAGAAGCCATGGTCATTTATCCACTGAAGAAATTTGCACCTAGTTACAAAGATATTGAAAGAACAACATCAAAGATATATTTCATTGATAATGGATTATTAAGGCTCTTTGGAATGGATAGCGAGGGAAGATTGCTAGAAAACGTTGTTTTCATTGAATTATTACGTCGTGGCTATCACCCAAATGAGCATTTGTTTTATCATGTTTCCAATGAACTTGAGGTTGATTTTTTAATAACCGAAGGAGATAAAATTTCCCAGTTGATTCAAGTAAGTCATTCTATGAATTCTCTGGAAACAAGAGAACGTGAGCTCAAAGCATTGCTCAAGGTAGATAAGGAACTACGATGTGACAATCTTCTTGTCATCACGTGGGATCAAGAAGAGATTATAGAAAAGGAAGGAAAAAGCATTGAACTTAAGCCATTATGGAAATGGATGCTTAATTATTAACTTTTATCTGACAAAACAACCAAGATATCATTATATCACGAGTCATCCACTTCTTATGAACAAAAATAAGATGAAAGTATTAAATGTTTCCGCCACTCTTCGCCATTTCGAAAGTTAATCCCTGAATGTCTCTTAAGGTCATTTTCAGCTCCATGGTTCCTCCAATGATCATATCAAGCCAAACAAGTTTTAAAATGAATGTCTGGTTTAATATAAATTTAGGGAAGCACGTGATTCCCTTGAGATGGCTCAATCATTGCCAGAAATGAGACAACATCATGCGATATCATAATGCTAGGGATGAAATGGTGATGTGTTGAAGATGAAAACCACATCAGAAAAGAAGAAGTTAAAGTTCTTTTGGAGAAGAATCTTTCGGTGGAGAGAACGCGTCATCTTTCATCTCAATGGGCATTCAAGCGAAGAACAAGATCAATTAACAGTTAACAAAGTTATCTTGCAACTCTTAATCCTTTGGAAGATACATCAGATCTGTAAATCGGAAAGTGAATTTCTCGAGTTCATTCGAACAAAACACTCTGATAAAAAAGAGAAGATTAGGGCCTCATGTCATTGCATTGGAAATGAGCTAATATCTTACTTGAGATACTTGCAACAGCCTGTGAAAAATAATTTGGATGGTTCCATTCTCCTAACAGTTCAAAAAACAAGAAATATCCTTACAGCACGCTGCTTTGAGTTCATTCTCCTGAAAAGATCAGAAATTCGAATTTTAGGTAGAATTCCTTGTTTTTTTTTCATCAACTCGAAAGAGTTCATCCCAAAAGAATCCCTAAAAGGAAAGAGATCAAGTCAAGCCATGGATTTTGTTCCATTTTTTGAGATTCTTGAGGCACTGAAATATGATTCTGTTGATTTTGATGGGTATCTTCTCGGAACGATGTTAGAAATGCTAACAAAGAGGGACGAAAGGAGAAGAAAAGGAACTTATTACACACCACGTCCCATAGTAGCAAGAATGGTGATAAAGACTTTAGCATATTACTTGGCAAGGCAAGAAGTCATCAACACCCCACGAGAAATGGACTTGACTGTCGTGGACTTATGTAAAGCCATTCCAGATGATCGCATTCAGAATGCCATTCATTCCTTGTTGAAAGTAAAGATTCTTGATCCAGCTGTTGGTTCTGGCCATTTCTTGGAAATGATGGTGACTACCTGGTTGGATTTAATTGTTCTTCTATGGAAAAGGTGGAATCAAATGAACGAGAATTCTTCGTCCTCCAATTATTATCATTGGGAAAAGGAACTTGATTCATCTATTCAATCCTTGCTAAGCATTCAATCTGAGAGACATCTCCGACTTTCACTTTTGGTAGAACATTTCTTGCCATTGAACTTATATGGTATTGATCTAGAAGAAATTGCCGTGAAATTTGCTCGCTTTAGGTTATTAATACCACTGGTCGAGTTACTTGTCTGTGACATTACTGGCAAAGACAAAGAAAAATCAATCATCTTGCAAGATCTTAAGATTGAAATGGGAAATGCTTTGATAAGCGATATTCCAAAAAGAAAAGGAAGTTCATCTAGCTTTGATATCTCTAATATCAAGTTCATCAATGATCACCGTAGATCTTCAGGTATTTTTCCATTTCAAGATGAATTTGACATCGTCATCGGCAATCCTCCTTATGGTAGAAGTATTCTTACTTCAGAGGAAAAAAGAAAACTTTTAAATTGTTACCAGATCCTCAATCAAGCCGTAACGCCCAAAAAGAGATCATTTAATGCTGCAGCGTTGTTCATCGAGAAAGCATTGCAAATTGCACGACCAGGTGCAATCATTGGTTTCATTTTGCCTAATTCTCTCACTCGAGTCGAAGAATTTGAAATGATCCGTGAACATATGATGCGACATGCCCTGATCAAGGAAATCATTGATGAAGGGAATCCCTTTGAGGGTGTCACGCTCGAAATGGTAACGATAATCATGCAAAAAAAAAGAACTCATGATCACTACCTAGAGAAACAACGTGAGATCGTGATTTTTTCTAAAAGAAATGATCGATATTCAATGATTTCACGAATAAATCTGGTTGATCCTAAGATTTTTTCAAAATACAAGCGTTTCATGTTATACGTTGATGACCTTTTTTACCTTCTCACGGAAGATGCATTGTTTGAAGTCATCATGGGAGATTATGGATTAGATCATCGACGAGTAAACAAGGATTTACATTCTTCTCGTGATGAGATCCACGTAGTCCCATTCCTACATAGTGGTAAATCCGTGAAGAAATACCATTTGGTGGAGATGCATTTTCATTGGTCTAGATCATACGAAGAAGGACGGTTTCAGAAGTTGATGAAAGAAACTAGCATCGTTACCACTGCCATTGCCACACATCCGCGTGCCGCGCTCAAACCTCCAGGGCTCATCCCAGGGACGAATGTAAGTGTTCAACAAATAAACAATTGTCCAAAATTACGTTTAAAAACGGCCATCGTCATTTTGAATTCTCAATTAATAGGTTATTACTTGCACCGATATGTATTAAATTTTTCACGACTCACGATCTACCTTCACAAGTATTATACCAAGATGATACCAATAAAGATTCCTCAAAATCAGAAAATTTTTGAAATTTTACATGATTATCTTCTTACATTGGGAATGATCACAGGACTTACAGTTCCAGAGCATTTAAAGCAAATTTCTGATGACTTAAGACTGAATCAACAGATGATGATAAAAATGCAAGTTTTTTTTCGAGAGGTGGTGGCAGAAACCCTCGTGCTAGAGACATATCTTGCAGAATTTCTTCAGAATTATGGATTAGACTTGCTGGGAAACTTTGTGACAACAAGAGAACTTCAGCCTCTGCCAAAAATCGATTTTACTTCTTGGGTCAGATTCAAAAGAAGTTTTTACGATATTAATGCAATGAAGGAACGATTAAAAATCATTGTCGGTGTATATCACGAGTTGATAAATTCACCCCTTTTCATTCATCTAAAAACGCTAAAAAAGGTACTTGGAAATCTTTCCCCGATGAACACTTTGTCGTTTGCCAAGAAATTTTAATGAACGTATTTAGGAGTATATTTATTGTCGTCTTGTTAGCACGTAATCTGCCAATACCTTTAATATTTTCACGGCTTCTTCATTAGGAAAATCCTTGATGGCTGCCTTAGCACGATTAGTATATTTTTCTGCTTCAATTCGTGCTTTTTTGATTCCTTCATATTTTTTGATTAATTGCAGTGCTTTTTGGATGTCGCCAGCACGACTTGCCCCATGCTTTAGAATCTCGAGGATGACTTCTTGTTCTTCCAAAGTCATTTGGTTGTAAGCGATTAGCAAGGGAAGATTTCCTAACTTACCTTCCTTTAGATCTTTCCCAACTTCTTTTCCAAATTCTTCTGTGGTTCCTTTTAAATCGAGGATGTCGTCCATTATTTGAAAGGCCATTCCTAGAGCTTCACCATATTTTTGTGCCTGTTCCTGCTGTTCCCTTGAACCATTGGCTACAATCACACCGATCTTACAAGCAACACCAAAGAATTGGGCCGTTTTTTGCCAAATCATTCTATTATAATCCTCGAGGCTCATCTTGTTTTTTGGTACTAATGGAAGAGAAGTCATCAGTGGTTTTTTTAACGTATATTTCAAGTCTTTTACTTGCCCACTCGTGGCGGCACAAATACTTCTTGAGATGAGCTGTTCGATGACATCAAAATGCCCTGAGTCCCTCATTGCCAAGAAAGCTGCCTCGCGATGCAAAACTCCAGCAAGAATGCTCAAGGCAAGTCCATATCGTTTCCACGTGGTTTCTCTATTTCTTCTCACTCGTGCTGCATCAATGATGTCATCGATGACAAGGGAATAATTGTGGAGAATTTCGATTGCTGCTGCCGCTGGAATTGCCGTGCGTGGCTCACCACCCGTTGCCCAACACATCAAAATTACGAGGCCTGGACGTAGTCGTTTGCCACCGGAAAGTGTCTGATGCAGCACGACATCACGCAAGTCATAATCCGCTGTTGCTAGTAAATAATCTTCTATTGGTTTTTCTACTAATCGGGCAAACTCCTTGACTTTCTGTAGTGCATTTTCAACTTCTTCTTGCTCCATCGTAGTATCTTTCCTCTATGTTTTCACCCAACATTTGCTCTTGAAATGGTTTTAATGTTTTGGTGTATGGATGCTTGTTTAGCACGGTAATGGCTGAAAACCTCGTTGCACTAAAATACTTTTTAATCGTTCTTTCAAATCAGGAATTGTAGGATTTAAAAGTATGACAACAGCCCCTCCCTTGCCAGCTCCAGTCAACTTGGCACCAAGTGCTCCTTCAGATCTTGCTATCTCCACGATTTCGTCCAAGGCAGGGTGACTGATCCTCAAGTTTTTTCGTAAGATCTCATGCTCAATGTACATTGCTTGTCCCAACTCTTGAAGTCTTTCTTCAACCTTTTTTTCAGGCACATTCGCAAGAGAAAGAAGATTTTTGGAGATTTTATCAAGACAATCGCGAATTTTCAATACTCCCATCAGCACTTGTAGTTCTTCTGATGTCAATTGCTTTTGCTGCTTGATGACTCTCGCGGTCGCTAGCCTTTTCACGCGAGTAATATCACTGTTACCATCAATTTTTTTCAAGGCAGAGATGATTTTTTCTTGAATGGTAACGTGTACTTGCTCAGTAGATTTGGGAACGAGTGAATCAATTATGAGAAGCGGAAATTTTATTGGAAGTACAGTAATGTGAATGGGATCTGAAAATTCAAGCAATAGTGGATGGTCTGAATGGCACGTGTATTGATCTAATTGTCCGCAAGGAACCCCCATAATTTCGTGTTCTGCTTCAAAGGCGAGCTCTGGGACGAACTTCCAATCACGACTGAAGTTCTCTTTCTTGAATTTTGCTATTTTTAGCAATCCTTTCAAGAACCCAATAGCAAAAGCCGCAGAGCTAGAAAGTCCAGACTTGGGACGCAGATCACCAGTGATCGTGACTTTAACTTGGTGATTAAAGATGGCACCTTTGTTCATTAGTGCAATGATGCAGGCGCGTGCAAGATCGAATTCATCTCCTTTTAACGAATCACCAAAAGGGAAGGTAGTTGCCTTTCTCAAGGGCTTGGAATCGATCATCATGGAAGAATTTGTCGATTTCTGGACACTCCATTCGAATTTTAGACTTGCCTTGATGGGACTCGCAATGACTTTAAGTCCAAGATAATCTTGATGATCTCCTAGAATGGTTACTCTTCCGTGTGCCGTGGTGGTGAATCGTGTTTTCATTGTTGAGTATCCTCTTTCTGTTCCAATTGTTCCAAAATCTCGAATATGGAAAGGATCGCTAGGTATGCTTCTTTTTTCCGCTCTGGTAAGGGAGCCCATCCTCTTGCGTCACTGTTCTCAGCTTTCCGCAGCAATTGCTCCAGCTTGTCATCATCAGTTACTGGAGAACCTAGCTTGGACAATTTTTGATATATCTCACGAAGGAGACGGGCAAGTGACCTATTATCCTCGCTTTCAGTCCACATTCGTAGTGACTTATCTGGTGACCACGACCCCGTTCCAATGAATTTAGGGTTTTCTTCCCATTGTTCATCTGGTAATTGACTTGGACTTACGATTTTGATTCCTTTTTGCTGAAGCATCTCAAGAAGTTCGATCAACTTCTGAGGCGGTGGGGGTGGAGTACCTAGTTCTCGGTATCCAAAAAATTCAACATCCGAGGCATAGATTGGAAGATGTCGTGCGGGATGCTTGATCACCTGTCGTAAATGCGTTTTCAGTGAATAAATAGGAATTGATCCACTCAAGGCAATTTGAGTGGCATTACTCCAGCTCACGGAAGTCAACAAGCCCTTAATTGAGTGCTTGCTACCGATTGATAAGTGAATTAATGGATTGGTAAGTTCACGCATTTTTGCCAAAAGGAACTTGTAAGTCTTCCAATAAACACGTAACTTTTTTAGTGTCCCACGTGACCAAAAAGCTCTTGCAAGAACCTCGGTGGTCGCTGGTTCTCTTCGTTCGAAGATATTAAAGTCATTTCCTAAAGTTTGGAATAGCTGATAGTGTTCATGATCCACAGCAATCCATTCTATACCCAGTTCTTTGAAAATCTTTAATATTAATGGGCTCACAGCTAATTCAGGAGGCCATGCACCTTTAGGCCTGAGGTTGAAGACGGTATCCACGTAGTCAAGGTGTGCCTTGATTTGTTTTCTGATTCGGTAGCTGGGAAGGAGAGGGAGGATAGGATGCCCATATCCCGTGGCTAAAAGATCAATTACTCCACTTGCAGTTAAACTCTTGATTTTGTCAATTAATTCTGGATGGTTATCGTTGAGATATTCGATGGTATGTCCAGTCAAGTTGAAGCAAATTGTCCCCACATCATCCCATTGGCCAAGTAAATCAATCATCGGTCGATAAGAATTTTCAATTACCTTGGGGAGTTCTCTCCTTGGAATTTCAGCATAATCAATATTGAAATGAAGGATGACGGATACGGATTCTACCATGTTCCTTCAAACTCCTCATTGTCCAGGCGAAGAACTAAAGTTTTCCATCTCACTTGATGAGTTTCTTGATGAACTCCTTAGTCTTGGTAAATAAAACCTCTTTATCTGGCTCAACTGTCAAGATGTGGCCCGAATTAGGGAGATTGATTAGTGTTTTCTCTTCAACCTTTAAATCATCAAACAAGTTTCGTGCCGATGCTGGATGAACTACATCATCCTTTCCACCATTAAAGATGATCGTGGGAACGCTTACATCAGATACAGCCTTACGTGCTTTCTTTACAACGATGGATAATTGATACAATGAGTGAGTGGGATACTGGAGATAAGACCACAGGTTATGGGCCTCATAGTATTCCTTGACAGAAGGGTCCTTGGGGAAGAAAGGCTTGATGAAACGCACCCAACGTGATATGCCCAGAATGGGACTTTTGAGTTTGTAAGGTGGTGCCATCAAAATTAATCCCGTTAATTTACGGGGTTTACGTGATGCTAGCAATAAACACAACAAGGAACCAAGAGACAGCCCCCCAATAATTACTTTTTCATGACTAGCTTGAATTCGTTGATATTCCTTGGAGAGATGTGACAACCATTCTTGCCAAGAAGTTTGGGCAAGATCTTCAACTTTAGTTCCATGGCCAGGCAGACAAGGGCCATATACATCGAGTTTTAAGTCGTTTTGCTT
>JAJRXH010000618.1 GCA_024276395.1 archaeon | reverse complement strand
CCCCACTCGCGCTCCTCGTGGTGCGATTGAAAAACCCGACGGTCGGCACGCGTGCTGGCGACACTCCACTCCCACACGATGATTTTTATCGCCCGTGATCATCAAAAAAACCTTACTTTACAACATAGCATTTCCGCCACGTTGAATTTTTCTTTCAAACGGTTCCTTCTTGCTAGAAACCCAAATTTTAAGATCAGTGTCTAAATCAAGTGTGCTAGCTGTCTCAACGGAGAAATGCGTTATGGATTTGTAAGGAATGCTATGGTATTCTGTTTTCTTTCCAGTTATTCCTTGTTTATCCACGAAAATTAGCCGAAAATTGGTAAAAATGATCCAATCACGGATGTACTTGAAAGCAAACTCGACTTTTTCTTGATCAATGAGGATGGAAGCTACCTCTTGATGAGCTTCCTGGAGACTTGCAATTTCAGCAATCCCTAATAATCTTTTCAAGACCATGATGCCCACATCACGAAGGTAGCACGACATGCATCACGTGATAACACGAGAACTTCTTGCGTGATGCCGTCTGACTACCATTCATACCAGAAGGAAAAAACTAGAAAAAATGATGATTGGCGTGAAACATGTACAGGCTCAGTTCCCATATCCATCAAGGTGATGCGCGCGGTGATAAAAGGAAATGGCGCCGCCGGAGGGACTTGAACCCACGACCAACCGGTTTCCGCTGCCTTTTTTATGCATAAACGGTAGACACGGCATTAACAGCCGGTCGCTCTACCGTCTGAGCTACGGCGGCTAAGGTTTTTCTATGCATCGTTGTGATGGGCGTTTTTAAAAAACTTCGTTCGATGGTTCGTTCCGTGTAACAGTTTACCGTGTCATGTTAAAGAGAAAAAAGAACCGAAAAATGTAGAAAAAATGCCGAAACGGGATTTTTTTGGTGTTGATTATTATGCATTATGATGTTTTCACTCTTTCATTGACTTAATCGCTGTAATGCAGCTGCAGCGGCTAGTTGAAAGGCTTCGTGAACATTTTGTCTGGTCTTGGCAGAGGTTTCGATGTAAGGCACTCGATATTGAAGGGCGAGTTGTCGTGCTTCTTCTGGGTGGACATCACGTTGTGGTAAGTCCATTTTGTTGCCAACAAGGATGAATGGCGTGCCGGGGGCATGGTTCCATAATTCTCTAATCCACCCATGAACATCATAGAAGCTGCCTCGATTTTGCAAGTCAAACACTACCATGGCTGCGTGTGCTCCCTCATAAAACACGGGTCTTACTGAATCAAAGTGCTCTTGTCCAGCCATATCCCACATGACTAATCGTACTTGTTGGTCTGGTCCTAGGAGCACGTTAGTGGTGTGTATTTCGACGCCTACTGTCATATCGTATCTTAAAGGAAAATCATTGGAGGCAACGACAGACGCTAGCGATGTTTTCCCGACCTGTCCGTTGCCAAGAATGGTGAGCTTGATGGCAAGAATATTGTCCTCAGTATAATACAAAAATTGCTTGTACGGTGCCTGCACGAGCATAAAGTTTTACCTCCTTGAACGACTTCCCCTTTCCTTCAATGTCCTTCAACCGAGATAAGACTGTGATATTATCACGGAACATATCGTCGAAGAAAGAGCGTGCCAACTTCAAGTAGAGACTTTAATGGTGGGTGTAACAAGACGAGAAATAGAAATAATTGACGGAAGTGTTCATTCCCAGATTTTACTTGCCATGTTAGCTTGGGAGGGAGATTAGCTTTCTACTTTTCTTATCATGGCACGCTTGAATCCATGGATGACCAAGAGATGTCGGTTCCTCATTCGTTGGTTAAATTCATGACAATCGGTATCGATGAGTAGTCGGGGGGTTTCTCTGAGTTTTTCTTCAGTGGCCACGATGATGAGTTGGGTCGGTTGGATGTTGTTTAAAACACCACAACAAATTTGCTGATTTCCTCTTCCTAGGATGAAACCTTGACCTCCAATGGGTGTTAGGATGATCTTCACGTGTTTTTTTTCCTCATCAAAAAGGTTATTGAACCATTGAGTGAGTTCTTCGCAGTTGGCATCGGCAATGACGATCTTACCATCCGCGATCACGTCAACACCTAACAGAGTTTTTTCAATGCCTAAAGTCTTGAAAACCGCCTTGGTAGTGCTTCCAGGACCGATAATTAAGGGGCTTGTCAAGACATTCCGCCTTTTTAGGTCTTCAGCGATGGATTCAACTTGTTCTTGGAACGATTCTCGGGCGTTATGCATTTCTGAACTAGTTAATTTCACGCCTTGAAGCAATCTTGGTACGTGTGGAACCCTCACCATTCCCCAGTGCTGTTTAACGACCTTTCCTTGTTGATACATTTCCTCATCCAAGTCGGTGACGAGTGCATCGTGAAAGCTGATGTTGTCATGTTGAACCCATTCTCTTAGTAGTGGTTCCAAGTCGCTTGGTGACTTGAGGAAGCATTCGCTGGTTATTTTCACTCCAGAGGGGATGCCTATCACGGGTAGGTCCCAATCGCGTGATTTGATGAAACGTGCAATCAACGTGGCCGTGCCATCTCCGCCGACAAAGACGAGAAGATCAATGGGTTCTTGCTTCTTGAGTTGTTCGAGAAATTCAATGGTGTCTTGTGGAGTAGTGGGAATCTTGGGATGAGTGAGCGTGATGATACGGTCATCATGAATGAATTCGAGGAAATGCTCCCTTCCCATTACCCCACCTGGGACGAAAAAAGTCACGTTTTCCGTAATCACGTTTTTTAGTGATTGAATGGCAATTAGCGCGCGTTGCTTGCAGCGCTTGCTTCCAAGGTAGTTGGTAGCTTTCCATGCTTCTTGAACTTGATCAGTCCCTTTCCATGCTAATTCGCCACCCACTCCTGCGATGGGATTGACCAGAAAGCCGATTTGCTTGATCATTGCTTGCACCTGTCATGAAAAAAATCTCGAGGGGAAGAGACGACGCAACAAGATGAAAATTTTCAGGTGTTCTTGCTCTTGAAAAAGTGAAGGAACTGGAAATGAAGAGAAGAAAAGAAAGGTGGTATCCGTGGGTGGTGAAACGGATAAATCTACCACCGCTAATAAATGGGCTCGGCCCCTGGCTCTTCGGTCACGCGTTCGATGCGACCATCACGGATGTGGTAAATCTTGTCCGTGACGGCGGCCACGGTTGGATCATGAGTGACCATGATGATGGTTTGTTTTTCACTTCGATTCAGTTCTTTCATGAGTCTCAAGATTTCTTGTCCAGTTTCCGTGTCCAAATCACCAGTCGGTTCATCAGCTAATAGAATGGCTGGATTGTTTGCTAATGCTCGGGCAATGG
>JAJRXH010000617.1 GCA_024276395.1 archaeon | reverse complement strand
TGACACCCATGTGCCCCGAAGTACTGGTGCGACCATGGATGAGAGTCAATCATGCAGCAACATCGATGGAGAGACGCTTTAAAATGGAAAAAAGAACACGAGAAAATTAATGCGTGGAAAAAGACACAGTTACTTGTCAATCACATTTATGATCTTCTTGTTTTTTACCATGGTAATTGGTCCAACGATCATCTCTAGCATTAGGGAGCAGACACTTGAAAAAGAGCCGATCATGAGGCAACAATTATGATCCAATAATCACCATCATCTCTGATTCAGATTTCATTATGTATACAACAAGTGGAGATGGATCTTCCAACAATCCTTACATCATCGAAAATCGCTATATTTGGACCAATGGAGCACTGATGTAAGCATTAGCTAGAAACCAAGTATTTTATCTTGAGAAACATTACTGTTTTTGGTGGATCAACAGGATTTACCTTGTACAATGTAATCAATGGTCTGATTGAAAATAGTGTTGCCATGAATAATACTAATAGCGGGTTTTTCATCCACCAATCTAATGGAAACACGCTAAAGAATAATAAAGCATGTGATAACCAGGGTGATGGCTTTTACATCTCTTTTTCCACGGATAATGTCTTGATAAATAATACCGCCATCCAAAATCAAGCTAGAGGATTCAACGTTTACCATTCTGACAACAATACTTTGACCAAGAACCGAGCATCATCCAACGAGTTGGAAGGTATCCTCGTGTGGTTTGCCGATTCGAATGTTCTGACAAACAGCACGATAATTTATAATGGTTTTGATGGGTTTCGGCTCCATACATCCAGCAATAATAATTTAAGAAATAACATCGTCTATCACAATCAGGGTAAGGGATTTACCTTAGAATCTCTTCCTCGACTAGCAATGTTCTGGTAAATAACACCGTGTATTTTAATGTCGAAGGAGGATTTTATTTACGTTCTTCTTCAAACAACACGATGATAAATAACACGGCACATGACAATGACAACGTTGATTACTGGTTGTCCTCATCCACTGGGAATACTCTGACCAGCAACACGGCCTATTGCACGGTGGACTGTTACAATCTCTTTTCCTTTATGGAAAAAGGATTTTTATGGAATACTCTTCAAATAACGTGTTAATGAACAATAACGCTTATGATCTATCCATCGACTTCTACCTTGTCAATTCTAATGGCAATCAACTACAAAAAAAAACCGTGCTCACGATAACTTCGATTACAATTGCAGGCTCCAATACTCAAAAAGAAACTATTTGATTGAAAATGATGTCTACCAAGCATCTGGAGCCTTTATTTAGAATTCCTATCGTGACGTTTAACTTTTTTTCCAAGAAAGGTGGCAAGCATGTCCGTGCCATATCTTCAAGTGTATATCCTACAGTGTCGGATAATTTCCCAACTTGAATCGCTAATTGTCGATGCGTCTCCATTAGACGCTCCATTTGTTCATTGGTCTTTCGTTGTGCTTCAGCGAGATGTTCGAGGGCTTGTTCCAATCGATCCATTGATTGTTCCAATTTATCAAATTCCTCGCGTGTAACTTTAATTTCCTTTACCTTATCATCAGTCACTGTTATGATAAATTCATACAATTCTTTAGATGGAATGCTCATTTGTCTCTCTAATGTGTTAATGGTTCTCTCATTTAAAAGGACACGTGAAATATATTCATTAATTAATCGTGGAGCTAGGGAAAGAGTGATTTTCTCGGAAAGACCGAAAAAGTGAATTTACTCTATCTGCTAATGAATGACTCTCGATTATTTGGTCTTTCAATTAATGAGCTTGTATCCACAATTCAGGCAGAAAATATCAGTGGGTTCGACCTCTGTTCCGCAACGAGGACAATATCGGAGTTGGGAAGCGATGGTAGATGATTTGTTGAAACTTGAATCCTCTCTTGTCATTTCTCGCGTCAGAGGAACAGTGGTTACGGTTTCTGGTGGTGGTTGGGTGATCACATCACTTGCGCTAGAAG
>JAJRXH010000616.1 GCA_024276395.1 archaeon | reverse complement strand
CTGCAAGACCCGCTATCCCAAACAATAACCCCCCGATAGCTATTAAGGCACTTCTTAGCCTCGTTCGGAGATCACTAACCGAAAGAGCCGTATACGTGAAGATAACTATCAGAGAAAGCACGGAAATGATTACCATCACCGTGAATACCAATGAAACCGTTCCAGTAAAGTTGGTTTCTTGAAAACCACCCGAATTATTAACCACTACGACCCGAGAAGGATCTGGATAAATCATGGAGAAAGCAGCAAGACCAAATAACACCACCACACCATCAAGAATCCATTTTAATGAGTTTTTCAAGAATCCCGTTGCAAAGAACGTGATGCTAATCGCTGCAACGATGGGGCCCCATGCATACAAGCGAACCGTTGTATCTACATCTAATGGTCGATTTCCAAGAAGATACAACATCATGTTCGTGGAACCGGCTAGATAACTGCCCCACAACCCCAAAAAAGCCGTTGCCAAGAATACTAACTGCCTGTCAAGTGAGTGACTTCGTCTCCAATGCAAGTAAAGCTTGCATGCAAAGAATAACACGTACACGAAGGTTAAGCCCCATAGAAGTAAGATGGAAAAACCACGACTCATTCCCACGGCATCTAAACTCGACATTGTCTCTCTAAATTAGGCAGATAAAAAAGAGATTTATAAGGATTTCTTGTATTATGAGGGATGCCTAATAGGTAAAGACCATAAAAGTTATTCACTCTGTCCTTGATGTATTTAAAAGCAGTCTTCCTTTTAATGCAATTTTAAATCATGGGATAACTGAATGACTCTCGAGACTATTGATCAACTAAGGAAATAGAAACTGCCCGAAGACTAGTTTCTAATCTTACAAGAAGCTTACAAGAAGAAAAGCATATTTAATATAGATATCAAATATTGCTTGGATGATTCATTTGAAAGGAAACTAAACATCCATCGCTATTGATTGCAACTAAACATGACAGTTATAGGAAAAAATAATTGCATCAAGAGATATTCCCGACAATCTGAATCATTTCTATTGGAGTGTCGCATCATGGAACTAAATGAAACTCAAAAAGAAATCCTTCGTAAAATAGCTACTAGTAAGAGGCCGTTGACCTTATCCTTGTTAATAAAAGCAAAGAATATACGTGAAGATGATGTTATTTCGCTTGTAAACATGGGAATCATCGAAGAATATGTGGACTCCCCGCGTGCAAGGAAAAGTAAGTACCGACTCACGGATGAAGGGGAAAAAATATACCAAACACTACCACCTCCTGAAAAAAAACCAAAAACTGCAAGAAAGAGCGCCAGATCATCCGTGTCATCTGAACAAATAGAACAAATCGTAAAAAGAGCGATTTCTCAAGCAATTGTACCTCTCATAACAGTTATTCAGGAAATACAAGAGGCACTCGTGGAATCTGGAATCATTCAGAAAAAACCCACATCTCTAGATTCAACACCGACAATGACAATTAAAATAACACTTGAAGAATTCAAGAAAAGACTACAACAAGAATATGAACGAATTGATAGAGAAACAAGAAGTGGTGGAATGGTAAAAATCCCTCTAATATGGAAAGCAATGTCCGCTTGGATCTCACGGGAAGAATTTGTAAATTTTCTCTTTCAACTTGAAGAGCAAAGAATCATTGACCTACAAATAGCATCAGATGAAAGACTTGTTGATTCACCAGATGAAGGAATTAGGCATCCAACGCGTGGACTGATTTACTATATTGTCTGGCGTTAAACAACTACCTACATCAGTTAGGATGAAAGGAAAGGAAAGGAAAGGAAAGGAAAGGATAACTTTTCAAATCTGAACAACTTGTTAATTAACTAGATTTTTGCCAAGAACTTGAGAATCGAGAAAAAGGGAACACATCATGCATGAAGGACCAAAACAATATCCGTGCTTTGAGAAACAACTTCTTGAAGGAATAAATCCTTTTAGCAAGACCATCGTAAAGGACGCATGGGATGAAGTCATTGATGTTGAGAACGTCAATTCCCACGTCTCGAACGCTGTCTTTCAGATGATTAGGGACATCGAAAACACACAAAATACTCGCGTGATTCTGGCCAAGGGACAGCCTGGAATCGGAAAATCACACCTACTTGCAAGAATACGAAGACACTTGGAAAAAGAAAAAAATGCCTTATTCGTGCAAGTTAGACCGATTTCCGATCCATATAACCTTACAACTAATCTATATCGGGAAATATTCGTAAGCCTACGGAAAAAATGGAAAAATGTCAATTACAGTCCCCTAGATTACTTAGTTGCTCATTTAATCAGAAACATGTTCTTACAATTCCTTTCAAAGAAACAACTAAAGAATGAAGCGGCCAGAAAAGTATATCAACAACTTCAGAAGGAGCCAATGGCAGCACTCAAATTATTAGAAGCATCTCGAGGGGAGCAACAGCTCAGCGAGCAAATCATCAAACAAACAATCGATTTCATCGTGGAAAATCATCCAGATATTGAACTGGATTACGTCAAAGCGCTTATCAAGTCCATCTACCCTGAAACAAGAGTCTTAGCATATAGATGGCTTCAAGGAGATGAGCTCGACGAAGACGATTTGAAAACACTTGGCGTCCGAAAAATGCTAGATTCAGAAAACAATGCACTGACATTCATCATTTCATTAGCCAAACTTTCTCCATTCCCGATTTTATTATGTTTTGATCAATTAGAGTCTTTATATGACCGTGTCAGTGATGAACAAGTCGTTCAGGCATTTTTTGATCTAATAGTGACGATTCACAATAACGTTCCTAACCTAGGCATTCTATTGATGATTCAAGTCAGCACATGGGACCAAATGGAAAAACTCGTACAAAAATCAGCTCTTGACCGGATTGAAGAATTTCATTCCCTCAAAAACCCGACCCTAGAAGAGATTGAAAAAATGGTATCTTTACGACTCAAATCGATATGGAAGGAATGTCCACATGAACACCCTCCTTTTCCGTCATTTCCCTTCACTAAAGAATATCTAGATACAATAGCTAAGTCCGTTGGCTTTAATCCACGGCAAGTACTTAGAACATTAGCACAAGAAGTCAATAAACTCAAAAGTTTCAAGAAACTGATGATATTAGATAATCATGATGCTCAAAAACTCATAAAGCACTCCGTATCCGAGGAACCTCCAGGAGATGTAGTAGATTCTTTTTTAATGAATAGAGTCCGTGATTTCATCGAAAGCCGGAACAAAAACACGGAGGCCTACACTCCAGCAGCAATTGAAAACTTTATCAAGGATGCATTCATTGACATTTTTAATTATCTGAAACAAAAGAAAATTCCTTATGGCGCATTCAAAGTAGTTGATGTTAGACTAGGAAAAGAGACAAAACGAAATGAACCACACTTATTAGTCAAATTCGTCAACAAAGGCACAAATGAAGAAAAAATCCTTGGAATAATGAGTGTAAATACTGAAAATGGAAGAAGTTTCTATTCCAAGGTAAATAGGCTAAAAAATGGGTTAAATATTCAAAAATTTCATAAATGGATCTTATTGCGATATCACAAAATTACGATCAAACCGACGTGGAAAAAATCCTTAGAAATACTCGAGGATATTTCCAGCAAGGGAAAAATAATTTATGTAGATGACGAAAATGCCGATGTTCTAACTGTAATCAAGGAACTTTTAGATGCAGCAAGTGCGGGAGATTTATCACTTAATGGGAAATTCATCACCAGAGAAGATGTATTAGATTTCTTTGAACGAAAAATACACAAGACTCTTTCAGTCATAGAAGAAATCAAGTCTTTAATCAATGAAGGATTAAAGCACGATGGAAAAGTACTCACGAACTCTAAGATGGCCACTGCAACACCAATGAAGGATAATATGAACTCTAAAACTGAGAAAAACTACAAAACAAAAAAAGAGTCAACATCTACCGGAAGTCTCTCTCTCATGGAGAATAGAAAGATTGCCATCATCATTCTAGATCTTTTAGAAGAAGGTCCTATCTTTTCATCCAGAAAGATTGCCAAAAACCTAGGAATTCAACACGAAATAGTAAAAAAAGAATTAAAACAATTAAAACGAACACAACAGATAAACATTCTACATGAGACAGATGATGAACTCATTGTCTCCAAAAAACCCGATGAAAACATAATCTAAAGATTAGGGATGCAAATTGTCACAACATATAAAATTTTCCGTCACTAACATCAAGCTAACTTCTAAATGTCCAAGAATGGCTGTCATTCACATCAAAACAAACCGAAATGTCTATATTGGACCACTTAAAGGAGCACATCTTGGAAGTTTCGTTCACGAGGTAATCCAGAAATTTGGTCAAAGAGCGAAAACATCACGAAAATTTATTACTCAATTATCCAGACCCAATCAATATACAGAAAAGATATTCAAAGAAGCGATGTTAAAGATTTTCACCGAGATACTTAGGGATAAACAAGATAGATTACCCTCTTATGCAAAATGGAACGGAGAGGACATCCAAAGATCTTGGAAATTGCTCGAAGCTGCTGCCAAAAAACTAAACAACCTCTATGAGAAAAGTATTCACTCAGGATTATCGCCACAAGAAGCCCTAAATCGCTTGTTTATCAAATTTGAATGGTCTTTTGAGATAAACATCACCACTAACTCTGGAAAAAACGTCACCATTACCGGAAGAATTGACTGGCTAGCCCAAGATCCTCGGACAAATGATGTCATTCTATGGGATTTCAAGACGTCTGACTTATCAGATACTATCACAGAGGATCTAATTCAAATTGCTCTTTATTCATTAGCAGTAAAGGAACAACTTGGCATCAAACCTCGTGCAGCATTATTATATCTTCGTGAAGAAGAAGTCAAGGAAGAAATCATTGCTGATGATAAAATTCAATCTTTCCATGATGTAATTCTCAAGACCATTGATGACCTAGCAAATTGGATTTCTTCAAGCAAGAAACTTTCTAAACATCTGCCCCCCGCAGCTACCGACAAGGAACTCTGTCTCCAATGCCGCATCTTGGATGTCTGTTCCAAATGGTACGGAGATCCCCCTACCTTAAGTACAGAAGAGGTAAGAAGATTTCTCAAAGAAAAATTCTCCTCAAGGCCCG
>JAJRXH010000615.1 GCA_024276395.1 archaeon | reverse complement strand
CCATTTATCTTGCAAAATAAGCTCTTGAATTCGAAAACCATGGCTAACCGAATTAGCTCACCAACCAATCCATGTGCAACCTCTGTTAAGCCAAAGGTTTTCTTGATGTAGACATCTACCCTTCCTATCGTTCCAATGAGAGTGGACAGCAAGCCTATCCCGATCGGTGTCTCGTCAATGAAAGCGATGAAACCACCATAATCACTAGTTTGGAAGATCTTTTCGATTAGTTGCCAGATCTTGTTCTCCGTGAGTGATGGCTGGGTCCAGAGCCCGGGGCTTGCTTTCACTTCTTGTAGGATGTTAGTAACTAATTCTTCGTCATCGAGATAAATGGGCCTGATGAAGAGTATCTCTTCGATGGATGGATTCAATTCATCACTGTGAGTCTCATCACGTGATAGTGGGGTCATTCTTGATGTGGTTCTCATATCATCATCATCCAACTCGACTTTGGGTAATGAGAGAAAAAAATGCATGATGAAAGCAAGTTCCTTGGGTGTGGGCATTGATTTCCTCGTGGAGTCGATGTAGTCCAGCAATTGTAAGGTCTTTTTGAGTGAGGGAATTTCGCTAGCATCACGGAATGGCGTGGTTGTCGCACGTTTTTCAGAGGACATCTTTCTCCCAAATGTTTCTCACACTCAGTTCTTTATAAGTCGAGTTGAGGAGGACATCCCCTAAATGATGGTAACACCATTCTTGATGGCAAGTTCAAGTCTGTTGTTTTAACAGTTCTTCGATGTTTACGTGATAGAGAAGAGCTGGTCCTAGCGTGATTGTTTCACCTTCCATCTTGATGAACTTTTGTTTCTCTAGTTTTTGTAAGTCTTGATCAATGGTTTCTTTCTTTCTTAGCTTCTTCAAGCTAGACGTGGTGGCTTCACCGTTATCTCTGATTAATTGGAGGATGGCATAGAGGGTGGCTGCCAATGATGGTGGAAGTGGTGACATTTTTGCGGCGACATTGTCGGGCAAGTCATCTAACTCCATTGCAATGAACCAACGATCATCAAGAGGATTATACTTCATTGTAAGTCCAAGCCTACTTAGAAAAGAGCCAATGATTCCCAGTAACCACATTAATTCTCCCATCTCTTCTTCTTCCATCCCCAATGTTTCCAGTAACGTGCGAGTACGCGCACCTGGAATGGCACTTACTTTTGAGTCGCCACCAATGAGAGTGGCTAATAATAATTTTAGTTCATTCATTTTTCTTCACTCGAAAAATCTTTTTTGTGGTGATGAAGGACGATAAAACCTTGCGAAATGAGATCAAGCAATGCCAGAAAGTTGAGAATGATCTCTCTTCGCGTGGGTGCTCTCATGAATCGATGCAAGAAATCATAATCATAAATTTGACAGATTTTCGAGCCAATTTTATTTTTTAATTCGGAGATTTTCACTTCTAACGGCTCTTGAAATGGCAGTTTAAGGTTGAACTTTGATGTTTCCTTCCAAGTAATGGTTTCAATGACTTTTTCTGCGTTTGTTCGTGCTAATAGATCTTTAAAGATTTTTTCTAGCGATTTCAGGGGTAAAATGACGATTTGATTAGAGGTCAAGGGGATTTGCCATGGAATGAGACGTGATAATTGTTCATCTGTCATTTCAGATAAGTCTTGGGGTGATGTGGGAATGCTTAGAATTAGCCGAGCGATGAGAAGGTCAATTTGTTGTCGACAAGCGTTTTCTACTGCCTGCAGCCTCGTAATATTTTTCAGAAAGCCAACGGATAACAAGATCTTGAGTTGTTCAAATTGAGTTGAAAGATCGATGATTTTTGGTTCCTGTTGAAATTTTTTCATAAAGACATCAAAGGCTGTTTCTAATACCTTGAACCTTCGAATTTGAGTTTTTATCTCTTCTTCTGAAATTTCTTCCAGCAATTGGTCATCTATTTTAAAAATCGTCATGTGGAAGCCTCGATTGCTGTCATCAATTCGTTTATGGGAAGTTCAATGACCAAGGAGAGAGATTTCGGAGCACGTGCTATTCCGATGATATGATCAGCGGGTTCAATGAGTTCAACTGATTTGGCTGGCGTGAGAATGATGAATTGTGATCGCTTACTTGCTTCTTTTATTAATTTTGCAAGTAAGGCCGTATTGCGCGGATCTAGGTGAATGTCAAATTCATCATAAACGTAGAAGGGAGAGGGATTGAATCGTTGAAGGGCAAGAATGAAGGCCATGGCCACTACTGTTTGTTCTCCTCCAGATAACGATTGGATTCTTCGATTGCTGGTTTGAGAACGGAAGGACACCTCCATTTCTAATTCTAGATCAATACCTTCCCCTTTGATGATGAAGAAACATTTAGAATCGATCACGTTCAAGATCTCGTTCATATATTCTTGTAACTTTCCAAGATTTCTCGTGATTTCTTCACAATATTGTTTTTTCAAGGTAGGAATTAGGTTTTCTAGTTCTTTGATGTTTTTTCGGACAGTTTCCTTCTCTTTTCTAATTTCTTGGAGCTCTTCTATTAATTTCTGCTTTTGTGATTCTAGGTCCTCTGGAACATCTCGATATTCGTCTAATTTTAAGGTCAAGACATCTCGTTCGACTTCGAGATCGTGATGCGGTGGAATTTCGCTGGGCACGTGGAAGTCTTCTGGTATTTGTGTGGTTAGCACTTCCATCTCTTCCTCAATTTGAGAGATTCTTTGCTCGATTTGGGTAACTTGCTTTAGTAGTTGATTGATTGAAACTTCTTGCACGCTCATTCGAGAACGAGTTTTTATTAACTCTTCATTCCATTGTTTCTGTCGCGTGAAAAGTGTTTCTCTTTCGTCGTGTAAGGCATTAACATCTTCTTGTAATTGTTCTAGGACACGAAGATCTGCATCAGCTTCGAGAGCTTGGAGTTCTTCTTGCATTCGCTTGATGTCTTCATCCATCGATGTTTTTCGTTCGATGAGGCTAATTCTTTCACGTTCAATGGTATGAAGGCGGTTTTGATAAGATTCTTGTAATCTAAAGAGGTCATCTATATCGTTTCGAGTTTTTTCCAACAGTCGCTGTACTTCCTGTGAACGTGTTAGTTGTCTTCTTAATTGAGGTAGTTTTCTTTCGAGAGTTTGCCTTTCACTTTCAACGTGTTTTAGCTTTTTTCTGAGTGCTCGAGCGTGCTCTTTCTCAGTAACGATGTGTTGTTCTTTTTCTTGCAATTCATTAATGATTGATTGGAGTTTTTGCTCTAACGATTTTTTTTCTTGTAAATACCTTAACAACTTGCGATGTTCTGAAATTTCCTTTTCTAATCCTTGTAAGATTTCTTCTTTTTCTTTGATTTCTGATTGTAATTCCTTGATGAGTGATTCTAGTTTTTTGGGGCTCATTGGAAGATGTATTGATTTTTCTCGTTTCTTGGTTGGAACTTCATACATTTTTTGGCGTGAAAAAATCCGTTCGCCGTCAAGAGTCACGAATTGTCCAGCCTGTTCTTGAGCCAGTGTCTGAGCGGTCTTGATGTCCTCAACAACGGCGATGGAGCCCCATAACTCATCGATGATTCCTCGTGCAGGCTCTTCAGCCTTGACGAGTTCTGCCAGCATTCCACGAATCAAATTATCATTTTTTTTCTTGATGGAATCTTTTTTTGTGCCATTGGTGATGGTGTTGATAGGTTGTATGCTTCTTGACAAGAAGGAAAGCTTTTTCGGCCTGAAAATGGAACATCGTGCTTTCAATGTTCTTCTTTCGTTGATGAGCCAACGCACATCTTCATCAGAATGCGCAATGAAACCGTAAAGTCGTTCTGCGGAAGTCACAGCGACGACTGCATCGGTAATTTCAGGAGGAATGTCCAAGAGGTCGAGTAGTGGTCCATTGATATCGCGTTGTTCTTCCTCAATCTTCTTTTTTAGCGCAGATATTGCTGGTGGGTATAAAGTATCTCGACGTTCACGATAATTTATCAGTTTCTGCAATTTTTTCTTGAGATTTTCGACTTGTTGGAGTATTTCGATTCGTTCTTGCTGCAAGGTTTGAAAACGAGAGCTTACTTCTTGATGAGTGATTACTTCCAGCAATTCGTGCGCTTGATATTGCTCGTGCAATTCTTGGATGTTTTTTTCTATTTTTTCTTTCTCGTGCAAGAAAAGTTGATGAAGTTGGAGAAGCTGCTCGATT
>JAJRXH010000614.1 GCA_024276395.1 archaeon | reverse complement strand
CCACAGCTCCTGCAGTCACTGTTCGAGTTATCATGGAAATGAAGGCAGAAGGACCTTTAACACGAACTGTTTACTTTTTATTAGCGTCAGACGACCTCGTGGCTCTCATCATTGCCGTGGCCATTCTAGAAACTGCTCTTGGACCTTGGATATCACCAGTGAATAAGCTTTCCGTGAGTCAGAGCCTGATGATCACTCTTCAGGAATTGTTTTGGACTGTCATTCTTGGCGTGACATTAGGATTTGTTTTTGACTACATTGCTGAACGAGAAAATGAATTAGAAGACCTCATTGCTCTCATCATCGCAGTCATGCTCATTTTGGTAGGATTTAGTGAATTGACTCAAGCTAATGTGATTCTCGCTAGCATGATCATTGGCGTAATTCATTCCAACTGGGGCCATGGCAAGCGCGAGGAAGTTGTTGAAAAAATAGAGACCATCACCATGCCAATCGTGGTATTTTTCTTCATTTTAGTGGGATTAGATTTTGATGCCAGCTTGCTTACTCATTCACAGCGCTTGGAAGGATTTCAAGATTGGCAATTCATGCTCATTGCTGTGGTAATCGTCTACACGGTAGCGCGGTCCGTGGCCAAGATCGTGATGGGTTACCTAGGAGCTATCGCTGGAAAGGTGCCTTCGGAAATCCGTGATAATGTGGGATTTACGCTCTTATCACAAGGAGGTGTGGCATTAGGAATCGCCTTTCTAGCCTTTGAACGCTTGAGTGATGCTGGCAATCCTGAGTTGGGACTTTTCATCTTGAGCGTGCTTGCTGTCTCCACCGTGGTTACTGAGTTAATTGGTGTTTTTGCTGCACAATTTGCCTTGAAACGTGCCAATGAACACTTTTCTTTCCAGTTATCTCCTATCGTGCTTGATCACGATGCAAGAGTCATTGATACGCATTGGTTACGGTCTTCACTCAAGATGGCTGCTTTCATCCAAGGAAAACTAGGGCAAAATGCCATTAAATCCATCTATTGGGCTCCACACTCGAAGTCATTGTATAAAGGCTCTAATTTTCTCGTCATCGTTGCTGGAGATGTTGCTGAAAAGGTAAAAAAAGAAATATTGAGTGACGTGTCCTTGTTTGATGAAAAAATCTCACTGCAATTCCTTAAGATGGAAGATATTGCTGAAGATCGTCTCACATCCGAAGGATGGCAAAAATTAGAATGTCAATGAGAATGAAACGAATCAAGTTCCTTCTAGTCAACTAGTTTTCTTTTTTCTTGGAATTTCTCGTGTTTTTTAGTCCTCATGCATTTTTTTCATCATTCATTCGCTTGGTGTTTTTGGCTCGGCATTCCATTACTCGTATTTTCCCACGGCATCTCTCACGCTAATGGCCTCCCCACGTTTAAAATCCAGCATTTCAGATCGAGCTAGCGAACTTTTCCCCACAGCAATGGGAACCCCCTTTTCATTGAGAACGATTACCTCATCACCAGCAAGAACATCTCCCACTTCAGTCACGTGTTTGCAAAAGACATTTCTCTTTTTTGCAACTTCTTCAGCGGCAAGCTCACTGATTTTCACGTATTTATTGGTACCTAATTCATATAGCGTGACACCTAATGGATATTTTGGTACGATGTATCCATCTTGTGGACGGATGGTGCCTAGTAGTTTTCCAGTATTTTTGTCCCTGAATCTTCTAATTCGCTTGGTGGAACCGAATTCAAACTTCAAGTGGAGTTGTTCTGGGGGCTCAATTCCATATTGATAGGCAAGGATCCCCTTGATTTCATTCATTGCCCAGTTCTTGTCGGCCTTGAGTGGCAGTATTTCTAATGAATCCACGATTTCTAATTCAGCTCCTTCCAATTCTAATCTTTTCAAATCGCTGAATTCCTCGCCTACGAGAATGATTCTTTCAAATTTCTCTTGGATTTTTAGCAGCCAATTTCTGAGATCTTGGACATCAACACGATCGATGCGCTCCCATTGTGACAGCGGGTAAGTCCAACGAAGTTCAAAGGGGATGAGGCCAAACACGTGAGAAGAAAAAGCAATTTGCGTACCAGAAACTGAAAATAGTTGATGTTGAAGAGCTTCTGGGAAAATTGCTAACTTGGGTGAGTGAATGTACCACCGGTCTAAAAGTAATTGACGATGTCTCCTTACCTCGGGTGCCCATCTCGAAAATGGTGTTTCTTTTTGGGCATCTTTAGACAAGGGATCTAGCTCTATGACTTGCTGATCATTCATGAGGATTTTAACGGATTCAAAAACTTCCGGATGTGTCATTGCGCGTTCTAAAATCAATTGGAATAACTTGCCAGTTCGAATGGCCTGTCGAATGCGTCGCATTTCTTCCATGGTCACGACGATGTTATGCCAAGCTAGTAATCGTTCTCGGTCATCTTTATCCATTGACAAGAGTTCTCTTGGGGTGTGAATAGCACACGTGTTACAGCTGCAAGGGAATTCGTCTAGTTTATCTAATTGGTAGGTACCGTGTACGGTGAGGTAACGGTCATCTTTTGCAAATAACGCATAGGCAGCTGAGTCAAATAGATCAACTCCAGCCGCCACGGCCGGTGCGAAGAAGATGGGGTGACCGGCACCAAAGAGATGAATGGCTTTATCATAAGGAAGGTAACGTTTTGAGGTCAAGATGTTTTTCATGACAGTGGCAAACTTGTAATTAATGAGCAAGGAGACTTCACTGCCTAGTGCATAATAACTGCATTGCACGTTTCGAACTTTCTTGGCACTCCATTCAACTAGATCTAAGAATCGTCCGCCTTGAACGGGACATACGAAATGTTTTGGGATGTTTTGGATTCGTTTCCATGTTTCTTCGACTTTTTGACGTGCGACCTCATGATTGTCCTTTATCGTTATTGGCAGATCAAGAGGAATGCCCGCATCCACTCCCATTTCTTGTTGGAAGGTAATGATTTCTTCATTCGTGACGTCGACAGATCCATATACCATCAGTTGATAGGCACCAGAATCCGTGACAATGGGTCCATCCCAATCAATTAATTGGTGAACTCCTTTGGAGCGTGATCTTTCCTGTAAGTCGGGTTTCGAATAAATGATGTAAGAATTGGTGATGACGATCTCAACGCCTATCTTCTTGAGCTCCTTGGATGGAATGAGCTGATAAGAAGGGTTGATTACGGGAAGAATGGTCGGAGTGGTCACGTTACCACGTGGAGTGTTTAGCATTCCCAGGCGTCCCATCAGGTCTTTCTTCTTGATGAGAAACCGGAAGGGAATTTTTGAATTCTCCTTGTCGTTACTGGGTGCATTCATTTGATGGACACCTAAATGATGAATGACGTTTAGTTCGAGAAACATACATCTTTGTTACGTGAGAAGGTTTCTAAGATACGGCAAAAACATGCATTATAAAACATCTTGGATGAAAGAAAAGTAAGTCGTGGATGAGTGCGGGATTCATCAGCGCTTGGCAATCAAACGGTTGATTTCTCGTGTTATTG
>JAJRXH010000613.1 GCA_024276395.1 archaeon | reverse complement strand
TGAATTAGTATATAAGAAGAAGCATACCGAGGAACCCAATATTTTTCTCCTCGTCGATATCTCCTCATCAGTAGCTTGGATATCATCATGGTTCTTCGTGATTGCCCATGCTGCTAGACAGGTCTACAAGCGAATCCGAATTTTTGAATTTGATTCAACCGTTGTTGAAATTACTGATGCGCTCAAGCGTCCTGTCCTGGAAGATGCCTTGAAACAAAAAACTTTAGCTTGGCAAAATCCAGTCGGTGAAAGACATTTTCACTCCAATTATGAAACAGCCTTGAGAGATTTCATTCTGTATGTAGGCGAAAAAAATCTCAATAAAAACGCCTCCATCATCATCCTTGGTGACTGTCGCGATTATTTAGGAAATTGGATTTACTCTGGGAAGCCAAAATCAGCATTATTGATCGAAAGGCTGGTAAAAAAAACCCGTAACGTGTTAATACTGAATCCTGAACATCCATATCGATGGAATATTGGTGATAGTGTCGTGGATCATTATGCAGAAACTGGAGCCAAGATATATCACGTGCAAAATCTCCAACAATTAATCGAATTCGTATTTCAAATCACCTTCTAATCACGGAGGGCATTGATGATGCACGATTCACAGCATTTTTAGAATGCGACGTGATGCGTGCATCATAGAGGTTGCAGCGAATGATTGGAACGAAGTCCAAAATCATTGATGCTCACGTTCATCCCATTCCGACCTTGCTTTCACCTGAATCTCTCTTGCAAGTAATGGATGATGCGGGAGTGAGAACTTGCATCCTTCTTGGGATGGATCTCGACCCAGAATGGGAAACACGATCGAAGAAAAAGACGTATCTTGTAATCCGTCGACTTACCGAGCATGATTACTTTGCAGACTACCCCCGAATGATGGACATTATGAAAAAAATGCTAGTTTTGGGTGACACGGGAAACACGCTAGTTGCACAATGGACTGAAATGATGCCACCGGAACGTGTTATTGGAATTGGAAGCGTTAATCCCACTCGTCCAAAATCACAAGTAAAAAATAAGCTTCATCAAATAATCAAGCTAGGACTTTGGGGCATCAAGCTTCTTCCCACCTTGCAATTTTTTGATCCACGAAAGAATAAAAACTTGAAACTCATCTGGAAATTTGCTCAAGACGAAGATCTCATCATCTATTACCATCTAGGAAATGATCCTGGACCCTGGGAACTCCTTGCAATGGGAGAAGATGCCCACCCGCATCTCATTGAAAAACACCTCACCAAGTATGATGCCAATGTGGTTCTACCACACCTAGGAGGCTATTCCGCCATTCAACCTGGACGCTGGTTAAATGAGACGCTAGAAATGATCAGCCGCAATGCTCTAGACCACGTCTATCTTGATACTAGCGCCGTTCCTTACTTGCTATATGATAGAGATGTTTGCAGCCTCATTCGCGAAACTATTGGTTTTGAAAAAATTCTCTTTGGATCCGATTATCCGGTTGTAGAAGGACACGACATCGCGCACATGGTCAGAATCATTGAAGAATCAGAGCAACTTACCAATTCAGAAAAAGAAAAAATCCTATGGAAAAATGCACGACGGCTGTTCGGATTATGAACCAAGATGACAATGACAGCTACGTGAGAGATCTGGACGACCATCGAAGAAAGCTGACGATTCCAACACGATGTAATCTCCATGAGCACGCAAGTGTTCCATCATGAGGGTGAATGAAAATTGAGGATAGCAAATCTTCTCATTGAACCCAATGATGATGTCTATCCTCCAGACGCTGATACTTTTGCCTTGACGACAGCTCTTGACAAGTGGTTTCAGCAACAAGACACGACAACAACATCCTTGCACGTGCTCGAAGTAGGGTGTGGTTCTGGATTTCTGAGCATTTATCTTGCAAAAAAATATCCTCGTCACGTCTATTTTTCAACGGATCTCAATTGGCAAGCTTGCCAATCCACTCTAAAAAATGCATTGGCCAATGAAGTAAGCTTGCTAATTATCTGTCAAGATCTTCTCAAAGGCTTTCTACCAAGCACGAACTGGAAAGGATTTGACTTGATTTTTTTCAATCCACCATACCTTCCGTCTGATGATGAAAATGACACGAATCTCTTAGACATGGCCACGACTGGTGGATTGGATGGCATCCAAGCAATGAAAAAATTTATCAGAGAAACACGCCAATATCTTGCAATTGACGGCACTGTTTTATTATTGACCACACATTGGAACCCAATTGAAAAGATACTCGCATTTAGTAAACAATATTACGAGAAGGTAGAAATATTTTACCAGAAAAGGACATTATCAGAGAAGTATCGAATTCTTCTCCTGCAAAACCCAAAAAAGAGCAATTTCCTCCGCTAGTTATCAAGAACGACCTCCTTCAAAAATCTTCTGCAGTTCCTTCCACATCGGTGAATGAACGCTCATCAAGCAACGATCCTTGAATGGACAGGAATCTTCATCACCGTGCCGATGATACCATGCATCCAAAACGAACTGAAATAATTTTTTCTCGAATTGAATGATCTTTTCTTCTGATATTTCCTCCATGGTCCGAAATTCTGGAAATGATTCATTGATTAGAGTATTAAGCGCTCTTACCAAATCAGAAAGCATTGCCAATCGCGAAGAAACCGCAATTTCTTCTTCTTTTCCACCTGAACAATCTTGAGTAAGACCAATGACGGCTATCACGTCACAATTTTCAAGACAATAGAAAAAAAAGATCTTTCCACCAAAAGAGACATTCTTGACTTCAACAACCTCGTCAACGAACATCTGAGAAAACTTGGTTACCATCATCAAGAATTCATTCAAGAATCCCTCATTTTGAGTGACTTGTTGACAAAAATCACCAAAGCATCGTGAATATAGCATGCTACCTTGACGACGAAATAATAGCAAGTAAGCAATCTGATCCATGCGTGTTTCCCCGAAAATTAGCTTTCAAAACGGCTTTTACCTTCCATATCTTCCCTAGAAGGCACTTCTTAAAAACCAATGCTTTCCACGGAACTGAGGTTGGTCTTCATTCGTGGAATTACCTTGCACTTGCACGTCAATCATCGGCAATGACCGATTTTTTGTCAGAGACACCTTTCATATCACGAGAGATGAATCGAGGTTGAAGGTACAGGAAAACGAGACCAATCATCAGTACGAGGAAAACAACAAAAAACTCTTGCTGATAAGAAGCCACGATGTATCCGTTGACCATCGCGTGCAAGATGATGAGCAAGAAAATCATCCAAAACAGAAATTTATGAAGAAATATCAGGCGATATCTAGTCACCAAGGAAGTTTTTGTCAGCAACGGTAGGGCTAATACGATTAACATCAAGAAAAGAAAGGTGAGAACCTTGGCAAGAATGAGACCAATATCCGAAACAGAATAATAAGTCTGAAATGGAATTGAAAAGATCTCAATCACGGACCCTAGAAGCAAAAATGCATCCATTCTGACCAAAAGCGTCCAAAGTCCGTGCGCAATGACGACGTGAAGCAAACCAAAAGTGGCACTCAACACGGAAAAACCATAATGAAGCCATGTTGCCTGTCTCCGGAGTCTCGTGCGAAATGCGGGACTCATCACGAGACCACCTAAAAAGAACAAAATAAACGAGAAAAGTGACAACACGCCACTCCAAAATTGCAAGGTTGGAGAAAGCACCGTCTGATATGCTGAACGAGAGACCCTACCAACCGGCATGATGTAAATGGGAATCTCATCCTTTCCAGCCTGCATCATATCCCTCACGCCATTCTCATCGAAAGCCCCAACAACCACCGTGCCAAGACCAAGAACAAATCCCTCCAAGTAGATGTTCTGAGCAATCATGCCAACTTCGAATAGAGCAATCCGCTTTTGAAGTTCCGTGGAAATTGACGACGATTGCAATTTCGTCAAGTTAATGCTTAGCACTAGAGCTACCTGGGCATCTCGAATCCAATTTTGCTTGAGACCGTATGCCCACAGTTCTTGTCTCCGCGATGAATTCGACAATTGGGTTAAAGAATTATCGGAATCATCATAAAAATATATTCCCTCGTCAAGACCTGCCACCTTGGTAACAGAAATTCGAATGTTAACTGGAAACGATCCGGTAACGGAATGAAAGACACGTTCCCCCGTGATCGGATCTTTTCTTCCATAACTCATGTCTAATAACCTGGTGAGCTGTGATGCCGAAATCTCTCCTCCGGCATACTCCCGAATCGATCGCCGAGATGCAATGGCTTCTTCAACGGATATCGTCGTCCAATCTTGGGCCTGAGACTGAAATTCTTTTTCACTCAAGTTTTTTCCCGTAGATGAGGATTCTGATTCCGTCTTCCAAAAGAACACCAATGCCAATGGCTTGTATTCCAAGTTCAACTTGCTCGAAACAAGTTCTTCATCGAATTCAAGGACAAATTCAAGAGCCACGTTTAGAGACTTGGCTTGAAGAAGGAGATTCTGCAACACGTGACCAACTTCTAAATGCACGTACTGAATGCCGCGTTCTCCATACCGTGAGGTCGTTCTCTCATAAGCTGCCGTGACGACCATGAGAACAGGCGCCGTTTCTACTCCGGTAACGTTCAAGGATTGAACGATTTCTGTAAAAACATCACCCGACTCAACTCGCTCCAGTGAATGAGCAGATGGAACATAATGATAAAGACCAACTGAAAGAGATTCAAAAGGAATTCGTGGAAGAATGTACAATTCCAAGGGATAAGTCGCACCTGCACTAGGAGCAGAACGAAATGGAGTATGAGTTATCCCCTGAGCTGACCAAAGCAGCTGTCCTAGGGATCTCACGTCAAAAGAATCAGAAATCTTCTTACCTAATACTTTTTTAAATCCAAGCGCATCTTCTAATGCCATGCTCCCTTGCAATTGCGGTGGTGGTAACCTCATCTCATTTTCACCACGAGACTTTTTGATTTCCGGCACTACATCACGAAATGCCCAAAACGTCCCCATGACCATGAGAAAACCAATAATTGCAAGACACGCCTTCTTGTTACTCATTTTCATTTTAACTCATTAATTGAACAACTTGAACGTGACCAGCTAATGCAAGCACCACATGCTGACACGCATTGTACGTGAATTTAAGATCGTGATCAGAGATGAAACACGACAACAAAGTTCACTACGACATCTCCACGAGAAGATTCGTGAACAATCATCGTGCTTTACATCTAGCCACGATTCTTCTTGCAAGAAGTGCATTTAAGTTTTGCGCATCCAAGCACGAATCGTGATTTATCAGTAAATGACAGGCCCGTAACGCCATTTTAATCCTTATGCAAGATGCTTGAGAGAGAGTTATTCAGTTATCCCGTGGTGTAACGGAATGTAATCTCGAGGAGCAGCTGGTGGACGACCACCGCCAGGCCCGCACGAAAGATCGGCTCTGACACGCGTCGTGGCACCTGTTTCAGCTGTCGTGTCAC
>JAJRXH010000612.1 GCA_024276395.1 archaeon | reverse complement strand
GGCTCATCATTAGAGTTGAGTGTCCGGAAGCGGAGGACATTATCCTGACGCTACAATTAGCAGAATGGGACTTTTTAGAAAACATCCAGCAAAAGAAGAATGATGAATTAAAAAATGATGATGAAAATACGGAATCATCTAATGATATTTAGTTTTGGTATGATTGCTGTTGCGTGGAGGTATTATCGCCGCTGAAAGCAATGGGAGTTTGAGTTCTTTGTCTCTTTTAGACTACTCGTGCTGCCTTGCTAAAAGACCATGGTATCGCACCTAAGAGCTTCAAGTAAGCTCTTTTAGAGCCTGATGCCTTGCTTCCTTGGTGAAAATATTTTTTATAAGAGATAAAGGAGTGGTTCTTAGAGAGTGATATCTTTTCCCATGGCAAGTGTAAGTTAAAATAGGAGGTTGATATGATTGAGTTATGCAATAAAGATGCCACAATGCACATCTTGTCAAAAACGAATTTTTCCGAGAGATGTAAGTGCTACCAGATTTTATTGTCCTAATTGTGGTGAAACTGAAATCCTTCGGTGTGGACGCTGCAAAAAATTTGGAAGGCAATATCAGTGTATTAGTTGTGGTTTTATTGGTCCATGACGAAGGAAATTTTAGACAGAAGCTGTCCAGCTACAATTCACGGTTCTATCGTGAATTTCATTGATGAAGGAGGAACGAAGATGGCAAATGTATTGACGGTATTAAAAGTAGTACCCAATGAAACATCATTAAGGAAGGAACAGATAGAAAATTTGGTGAAAGAGAAGATCATTTCAGAACTTCCTTTGGAGATTTTAAGAGTTGAAGAGCAACCGCTAGCTTTTGGCTTGTACGCAACCATTCTTTATGTAAAGGGAGCTGATTCGGAAGAAGGATCAGCTGCCATTGATGCTTTACAGGAAAAACTTGAAGGATTTGAGCAAATAGAAGATGTTGAAGTGTTGCAACAGACTTTAATGCACGGATGATTGAGGCACGTAGAAAGGTAAGGAAAGGAATGAAAGGGTAATACACCCTTGATTTCAAATTATTTGCTCGAAAATGCTGTTGTTAACTTTTTATTTCCTCGTAAATTTCTCGCAGAGATTGAAGAACGAATCTTTTCTTTTTATTCTTTTCTAATATTTCTTTTTCTTTTTTGTCAGCATCGGACTTGCTGATCTCCTTGAGTTCTACTTGAATTTTTAGCTTTTCTATTTCTTTTTCTTGCTGTGTGAGCTCATCACGTAACAGGGCCATCCATAGTTGTAGGGATTGAAGATGTCGGTCCAATTCTACTCTAATAGTTGCAAGTTCTTGTTGATACTTTCTAACCATCTCGGCATGTACTTCTGGATGTTTTATTGTTCCCGCGTGTTTCATATCATTGAGTTTCCGGAGTTTATCACTAACATCAGAAAAAGATTCATGTAATTTTTCTACTTCAAGCTTGTTTTTGGCAAGATTTTCCCATTCTTTTTTTTCTTGTGTCAGTTTTAGTACCTTTTGCTTTGCAGAATCAATTTCTCTTTTGGCCTCTTGTTTATCCATTAGTCCTGCTTTTGACTTGTTTACCAGCATTTCAACTTCTTGGAGAATCTTTTTGATTTCTTTTTCGATTTCTTTTACTCGTTTCCGAGCATAAAGCGTGTTGAAAATGGTTTCGTCAATTTTAGGTGCATCTTTTCCTTCAATGCTAGGAGTTATTGGACTGGAACTAGTGGCCATGACTGTGGTAGCAAGTTTCGTTCCACAGATTCTACAGAACCTAGCTTGAGGAATTAGTTCAGTTCCACAATTTGGACAAACATTTACAGTAGAGTTCACTCACATCACCTAGTTGTTTTACTTAGATAACAAAGTGTCACGATTGATGTACAACTTAACTAAGATATAAGGTCTACGACTCCGCTCCCGATATGAGATGCATTGAGAAGTAAAACATTTAAAAATGAATGGGCGCTTGGTAACTTGAAGGTAATGCTTGAAGTGTTAAGCATTAAGATTAAGATGAATTAATTTTTAGCAAAGGATTATAAAGGAGGAGCAATTTTGGCTCAAAATGAAGTAACAATAGCAAAGATGGTCTCGTTAGAAGAGTCAAAACCGATTGAGCTTCCAGAAACGTTTCTGGAAATGCTTAGACCAAAAGACGCCGATGGATCTCCCCATGCTGTTATGATACTCGCACCATCAACTAAGATCATCCGTATCATTCCTACAAAAAGTCCCAAAGTTATTAAAGTCGCCATTGAAATTGGTGAGTTATCGCCTGACTTTCTGCAAGAATTGGGAATCGTGTTCATGAAAAGCAAGATAAAGACGCTCTACAGCACGGGACTTTGTTTCACTCAAGAATCCTGTGTTTACGAAGGTTACATTGATAGTCAGGATGTTACTATCTCTTATGAGGAATTAAAGAACCAACTAGAAGAAATCAAGGGAGTATCAAAGGTTCAAATCACGGAGCTTACTGGGTAAAGTAAAAATCTTGGAGCGTCGTTAACAAGTGAGGAACTACTTTTTACTTTCTCTACTCTCTTCTCTTTCGGGTTGGCAAAGTGATCATCTGCTAGGAACAAGAAATGGTCAGAGCAAAATGTAAAGAATGCGGTGCATCTCGTCATCCGGATGAAATTCAGTTTAATTGTCGGAAGTGCGAGTCCTTTTTCGAGTTACAGATACCCTCTTCCTTTACGCTTGACGAGTTAATGAAGCTCGTGCAAGAAGGTCGAGGTATTTGGAATTACCGTCATTTTTTGCCTTCTATTAGACCTTACGTGACTTATCATGAGGGTAATACGCCTCTGATGAAACCTTATCGACTTTTTCCAGATAATTTGGATGTTTTTTTCAAAGATGAAAGTAGAAACCCTTCTGGTAGTTTTAGGGATCGTTGTGCTTGTCTAATGGCATGTCATGCTAAAATGTTGTCAAAATCTTCTGTTATTTGCGGTACTAGTGGTAATCATGGTGTTTCAATGGTAACCTATGCTCTTCCTCTTGGTCTGAGCATCACTTGCATCACGCCATTGATGGCACGACTTCAGAGAATAGCTCAAATTCGTGCTTTAGGTGGTGAAATCATTGCACATGGGACAAATCTAAGTGAAAGCATTGAAAAAGCCAAGATATTATCTAAAAAACTTAATTTTTATAACGCAACCCCAGAAAATAACTATTTAACAGTTCAAGGTCAAAAAACAATCGCTTACGAAATTGCTATCCAGTTAAAAAGATATGGCTCGAACGTCGACGCAATGACAAAGATATTTGTCCCACTTGGTGCAGGTTTGATGTTCTTATCTCTTTATCAAGGATTTAAAGAGTTGTTGGAATTAAGATTGATTGAGGAGATGCCTTGCCTTATCGGTGTCGGTCTAGAATCTGTAGAAAATGGCGAAAAAAGAAAATCTTTCTTTGTTCCTCCCGACTTGATACCTTTAACCGGTCAGTCAAGTCTAGAGTCGGAAATCATTCGGGCATTGAAGGAAACAAATGGATTTATGATTGAGATCGATGAAGAGACCTTGTTGTCTCAGGCATTGCTTGTCGCTCGACATGAAGGAATCATAATTGAGCCTGCTAGTGCAAGTGTTATTGCTGGAATTCAGAAATATCTAGTGCAGAATGAGTTTGAATCTAGATCTAAGGTTATTGCCGTTTTAACCTCGTCTGGCAACCTCTACCAAAGACTTGATGAAATATCCTTTCCCTTACGAGACTTTTTTTCTCGTCGAAAACATCCTTTCTTCAGCAAGTTTTTAATTTTGGATTACCTTGCTCGTCATGGCCCAAGCAATGGGTATCGAATTTGGAAGCATTTGAGCAGTCTATATCCATGTCATTTTCAAGCAGTCTATCAACACTTGAAGGCATTAAACCAATTAGGTGTAATTGCTCCTTATAAAAAAATGGGATCGCCTTTTTTTACTGATTCCTCATCCCCTAAAGAAAAAACTTTTTGGTTTATTACAGATACCGGTTTCGAATATTTACACGCCCTTGCAATCATCCTAAAAATAGAGTTGGAGAAAAAAAATGAGAGAAGAAATGCAAACTAGGGCATTGGGATTCCATATTTTGTTAGATTTCCATGACTGCAATTCTGAGTTGATTAATGATTTAGATTACTTGAGGAAAATAGGAAGGGAGGCTGCAAGAATTGCAAAATTGCGTGTCATCGGCGAAAATTCACATCAATTTCATCCACAGGGTGCGACTGTCATCTTAATGATAGAAGAAAGTCACATTTCGTTTCATTCATGGCCAGAACATCGTTATCTTGCGGTGGATATATTTACTTGCGGGTCAATCCCAGCAGCAAAACAAGCTGCCGACTTTTTACGGAAAAAAATGG
>JAJRXH010000611.1 GCA_024276395.1 archaeon | reverse complement strand
TATTGCAAGCATCGTTTTGAAACCCGCTTGATGAAAACCCCTTGAGAAGCCTCCCGCTCCACAAAAAAGATCCACGACAGTCATTTTCATTTCTTTCACTACATTGAGGTTTTTTCCATTCCTAATCTGTCCAGAATGATTCCGAGATATGCAATGGGAGCGATTTCTTCATTGGCCCATGTGATATGGCAGGCTTTACCTAAGTCCATATCCCTTCTAGAGAGACCTGGACTTGATCCTCCAAATACGAATAATATTTTGTTTTCTTGCCCGACGTGACTCCGTACAGAATCAAAATCTAGTTTTTCTGTTGAATATCTCCTTGACACGATAAGATAAACGTGTTTTGGATCGACTAAGTTAATGGCGTCTGAAATGTTCCCCACGATTAATAATGTAGCGCTCTGAGGAAATGCTATTTTAGAAGCCTCGGGTATTCCAGCCGTGGCTGCCGATCCTGAAGCTTTTGAAATTATGATGTTTTTGTATCCGTAGCCTAATGCTGTCTGGACGAATTGCACAACGATCGATCGCGAATGCGGGCCGTGCAACGCTAAAAATATGTCTTGTTGCATTTTTTAATCCTCTTATTTCGAAGAACCACATTTATCTGGAAAAAGAGAATGGTGGACCGGGAGGGATTTGAACCCTCGACCTTCTGAGTGCAAATCAGACGCTCTTCCAGTCTGAGCTACCGGCCCAGACGTTAATTGGATGCCCATGGGATAGTAAGTAGAACCTCTTTTTTTAATTTTTTATGATATCAATGGTCATTCCTCTTCGACGGGATCCCATTCTGAAGTGATCCATAGTCTTTCTCCTCTGATTCTTCGTTGAAATTTAGTGTTTTCTAAGAATCTAAGTACAGATCCGTGATCTGCACCGTTGATGAGCATTTCGATAGCTTGACGTGCAATGGCGAGGTCATCTGGTAGTCCAATGATGCTGATGGTTTTGCCATAAACGGCAAGTAAGCAGTCTGTTGCATTTTCAATGGCTTGACGTATTCTTCCTTTTTCTCCAATGATTCGTCCTTTTATTCTTTTCATTTCCTTGTTTGATCCCGTCAATTCGATGATTTCTAGTTGATAAGAAGGATTTAAGAGAAATAAAGCTTTTTTTTCAGAAAATCCTCTTCCAATAGCCTCGACGATTTGCGCAGCAATGAATACCTTAGTAGGATCTTTCATCTTTTGGGAGGGATAGATGATCACGTTACCGGTGTTGCTATCAATCTCAAGTTTTACATCAGTATATTCTTCAATCTTTTTCTTCGTGGCACCATTCTTTCCGATTAAAGTGCCAATTCTTTCTAATGGTATTCTGATCTGTTGAAATTCTTTCATATCTTGTATCGCCTCACGCATTTAGATGCCGTTATGGAGAGTTACCTGGGCTAAAGCAGTAGCATTTGGTTTTTTACCAGTAATTTTCTTAAAGCATTGAATGGGCCCTTCTTCGATCTTGATGTATTCCAGAAAATATGATTGGAGATTATTTATATCTCTTAATAAGAAAAAATCCGCCATTGGATGATCTAAAGTTACTGCCTGGCTGACATCAATGATCCATGGCTTGTTTTCCCAACATAAAATGTTATATTCGGATAAATCTCCATGTATGAGCTTGGCCTTCTTGTAGCAAATTTCTACTTGGTGGATGATGTCATCATAAAAAATAATAGCCTGATTTTCATCGAGGGAAACATCATGTAATTTGGGGGCTGGTTCTCTTTCATCACCATTTCCGATAAATTCCATAATAAGGATATTTTCTTTCACGTAAAACGGAAAAGGAACTCTCATCCCAGAATTTTTCATTCTCTTGAGATTTCTAAATTCTTTTGATGCCCATACTTTCATGAATCCTCGTGTAGTTTTTTTGTATGCCTTGAATCTCGGGTCACCCTGGATGTAAGATTGTATCCTCTTAAATTCTAAAGTGCTGGTTTTATAAACCTTCAATGCAACGTGAGTGGGTGGGGTTTGGTGATAATTCTTGCTTTCTGGAAGAGTATTAAACTCTCTTCCGGAATTTGCAATGAAAACAGCAGATTCTTTACCCGTGGCTATGGTGCCCGTCAAGTTGTGGATGATAAGTTTATTTTGGAGCTTATAAATGATTTGTGTCGTGGCAAAATCTAGTACAAAATCAGTTGTTTTGAAGTCATCTGATGTTTTCAGCCTATGTTCTTCTTTCTCTTGTTTCAAGACTTGATCTTCTATATCATAATAATCATCGTGAGACATAAAATTCTCCTCTAGTGCTTCAGGTAACAAGCAATTGAAAGGGTGTTTTTACGTAATTTTGTCTTATTCCAAGTTAAATACTTCGATTGACAAATTGCTTTTTAGATGTCTAGAAATTGCTCTAGCTCTTTCAATAAACCTTTATTTTTTAGCCTTCTAATTTCATTTCGGCGGTATTTGTAAATCAAGTCTCCTCTTTCATTTTCATTTAGTCCCCACCAAGGCTCTATCAGAACGATGTCTCCAACCTTGATGTAGTATCTTCTTCTAAAACTTCCTGGTATTCTAACGACTCGCGTGTTTTTATCCGTGCAATAAACTTCTAGTCTGCTTCCACCTAGTAATCTGGTTACAACACCTAAAATTTGCCCTTCTTCTGGGAGACGCACGCGTGTTGGCTCTCCACCATATTCATTTGACATTTTTATCACCGCATTTTACTTTATTGAGTAGAATCTTGTTCATTGTCTTTAGTATGATTTTTGGCATTTTTTGCGTTCCATGTGATCTTTTAGTTTGGATGTTTTAAAGAATTTGTCTCAGTATAAACAACGGAGAATCAAGCTTGTTATTTGTAGAGAATTTGGAAATCTATTTCTTTAGAAGGTGATATATCGATGAATGCCCTGTCGTTAGTGCTAAATGACCTATACTACCTCATTTTTTGGAATTTTGATTCTTTCATTGAAGAATGTGAAAGAATCGATCGAAATTGTGTTGATATGTCATCATTGTTGATTAATGGAATTGGATGGGAGTTCATTTTGTTTAACATCTCGCGGTGAGAGAAGGTGTGAGCATTATGGGAATCGTCATTATGAATATCTTTCCATTCTCTCGATATCTCAAGAAAGATGAAAAATTGTCTTGCTTTTTCTTCTTTCATTACAGTAAAAGAATGATGAACGCCATTGCTGGAGTTCAACTAGTATTAGTGACCGTCATTTTTCTATCTTTCCTTGTTAACTTGTTTTTGAGGGTAATTAATCTTTTTTTATCATTTATGGCATTCTTGATGTTAATCATAGGCGTCATTTTATTTCCCGTATTTTTCTTCAAACTGAGGCTATCACGGGAGGCATTTTACATCAAGCAGGTTAGTTTTTTTATCTTGCGTGAATTCACGATGATTCTGGAAACAACAGGTTCATTGATTGATGCTATAATTATGGTGATTAAAGGAAGGTATCCTTACTATTCAGAATTATTTAGAAAATCGCTTTATCTTTCACATTTCGAATCAAACTTAACTTCAATTCTCGTGAGAGAATTGAATAAATTACCTTTTTTAGAAACAAACGCATATTTTTTTCGTCTTCTTGAAAATTGGAGTTCTACTACTACTTTCTTGTCTCAATTCAAGTTTGAAATTGAGAATGCGCTCCAAGTGGAGCTTTATGGGTGGAACAAAAGTATAGATACCTACTTCTCATACTATCTAGCTCTAGCTGCTATTTGTCCTCCCATCATTTCCATCTTACTAATATTGAATGATGCTTTACTTCATTTTTTTTGGCTAATTTTTTTGATCTATATTTTTGTTCTCCTTCTTGGTTCACCTTTTTCCATATTTTATGAAATGGCAGGAAGCTGGAACGTCCCTTTGGATGAAAAAAGGCAATCTCCGATAAGAATGTCTAATTTCTTGTCAAGGTTAAGAGACTTGTTGATGGAAGGATTACCTTATGATCGTGCTGTGGTTCAGTCTATTACATCGAATGAAAAGTCTGCCCTACAAACTGTCAGTAAAGTGAAATTATTTTTCGATCTAGGGATGGATATTTATCATAAGGATATTAGAAAGCATATTATTGGTCTTATTGGCGAAAAAGTATTCACTTTGGTTAGAATGTGTAGGAAATTTTTTTCTTATAGTCGTCACGAATCTCTTAAAGTTCTTTCAGAGTTAATTTCTGGATTTAGGATGATGGAAGCTCTTATTGAAGAGACTTTTGAGATGATTAAAGCAGAAAGAAAAAGATTGTACATCACGTTAGGGATATCTCTGATAGTTATGGGGATGTTAACAAACATTCTTGGTATGTTCAAGTTAGTTTCACTATTGTCAAGTGGAAAGGGCATCATCACCTTAGAACGGATGATTCGCAGAACTGATATTACCTATTCGGAGATTCTGAGAACTAATGAGATTTTTAAAGAAAAAGTGATCATTGCTATTTATTCCTTTATTTTATGTATGTTTCCAGCTTTGTTTTCTCCTCCAGAACTATCAAAATCAATGGTAATTACATCATCCATTGGTAAATTTGACCGTTCCGTCATCAAGGAGAAATTGAAAGATTATTTTTTCATCTTTTTTTTAAGACTTAAGAGGTCATTATCTTGGTATGCTTTGTACATGGTTAGCATGCTACTGTTTTCGAAAATACTTGTTTTCTGATTGGGAGAATCCTTGGGATTCTCTTATTTATAGAATGGAATGATACATTCCGTCCTCAGAAATGTCATATTTTCTTTAAGGATTTTTCGTGAATTCTCTAGCCGCGATGGTTCCATAAGATCCTCTTGGTAGGCTAAAATCTAACCTTACTGCATTATCATCTTCCATGGTCGCTTGCAAACGTGACAATCCTACATTCCACTTTCTTTCATGATGATAAATGTTCATCATTCTTGTTCTTGAATCTTTGCTTTTTTTAGTCAGGCTTTCAATTTCTAGGCTGTGAGTTTTAACTAGGTTAGCGTAAATATCGGTAATGATTGCTGGATATTTTTTCAAATTAGTACCTTTCCCTAATACAGGCAGATATTCTGGTAATATTTTTTTCATTCTTTCTAGGGAGGTGTCATGAGCCTCGATGAGAGTGCTAAGTAGATGATTGAAGAAATAGGATTGAGCAGCGGCTAGAAAAAGGTGAGTAATTCTTCTATCAATTAATGCCCAGGGGTTTTTCATTCCTTTTAGAAGTCCGACAGACAAAGT
>JAJRXH010000041.1 GCA_024276395.1 archaeon | reverse complement strand
TGACAGATATCGATAATGGTGATAAAAAATGAGCCTCCCTATTGGTGAGAAGATGACCATGCTTGCGCGATTTTTAATAAGTTCTAATGGATTTAGGGTGCTCCATTTTATGAGCAAGCATCCTGATGGTGTAAACTTGGATCAAATATCTGATTCTTTGAAATTATCCAAACCTGTTGTTCTGGCGGTTTTGCATGAGGCATGGGAGTTAGGACTCATTGAACCAGTAGAGTCAAGAGGCTCCACAACAACTGTTAGTAGTAGAAATGCTTCTTCTGAAGACACGTCGAATTCAGATCCTTCATTAAATGATAACTTTGAATTACCCCTTAGATCATCATTGGCAGATGGATCCTTGATTGAAGGATCACCGTTATTAGATTATCTGGAACGTCAAAATTTCTTGATCGCTGCATCGACGTTTATGAAGACTTTGAACGCGAATGATATGCCAGGCTTAGATGTTTCTTCATTAGGCCCTGTGATGAAAGAAACATTGACGCGGAGAATTAAGTATGGTGTTAAGACAAGCTTTCACTTGACACCTTGGGTGAGAGAGCTCTTTTCCCGCATTTCGTCTTTAGATGAGATGAAGGAGTATCTCCGGCAGCAAGGACTGCTTGGTTAAAGGAACAAAGCTATTATAAACTCTCAAAATGACGGTCTCATGAATAGTAGTGGTTCTCGAAAAAATATGGACACGCGGTTTTAAAGTGTAGAATCTTACTTGCGCTATCTGAGGCGAATGATTCATCAACAGAGGTGCGATTCACCTTGAAGACATTGAAAAGAATGATCATGTATGTAATAATAGTCTCGACGATAGGAATATTCCTGTTCAGTTCAATAGTGTCTGTTTATGGGTTACATGCGAGTCCCAAGGAAATGTTGCCCGACTACCTCGTTGCTTCCACCCTTCAAGACGGAAGACACATCGCGTCGTCCCGTCAAGATGGGGCATTAACAAGGGACTTATCCCTTCAATCTGTTTTGTCCGTTCAGCAGCAGGCTAAAGATTTGAAATTTTTCAATGTTAGTGAAACTTCTTCTTATACCGTTAACGTGTCAAGACGCTTTATTTTCCTCCGTTGGGGGTTGGTTCGAGAATCCACAAGCATTACCATTGCTTATGAAGGAGAAAGTGGTCTTAACGCGTTGAACATAACCATTCCAGATTATGATTATGCTCACGTTAACTACCTAGATGTTCGTTATCGCACGGGAGATGAAAATTCTACCTCTGAACGTGTCACCTTGATAAATAAGATCGCTTCTTCGGGTGAACACGTGTTTGTTGTCAAATTTCCAGAACTTAACAAGGGACAAAATATTACCATTCTCATTAGTGCGGATCTCGTGGATGCTTTTACCGTGAAATCGCCAGGCGCTCCTCATGAGAGTTATCCATATTCCTTCAACTATACCTTTCAGCCCTTGATTTCCTTGCCAATCAATGATCTCCGCGTTACCTTTGAGGCCGGAGATGCGCCGAGTTTTGAGTTCGATAACACGACCTTGACGCCAGCAAATCTGCCTTGGAAGCAAGAAACTGCTTTCCTAGAGTTCGAAAATATCACTACCTATGATTTCGTTAAAGATTATGTGGATGCTCTAAAAACTGAAGGTTATAATATGACAGAACTCAAGGATTATGACTTCATTCCAGCTTACACTTCGACCTTGAATGATTCTCTTAAAGATGAAATCAAGTCACTTTTCCTCAGTTTTGATGCAACTCATAAGGACGCTCCCTTAATTCAATATGATTCATATTCAGTAGTCGTGGACATCAATGAATGGGGACGCACGACAATTACGGAGAAAATCGTGATCCGTCACATCGGGACGAATACCACGGGTGCAAATCTAGATTTAGGAACTCTTAATTACGAAACACATTCATTGTTCGTGCCTTCCATCAATGCCACGTATCTACGTGGGAGAGATGATATGGGTAACCTGACAGTGGAAGTCGTGAAATTGTATTCTCTTAATCTCACGGAGATAAGAGTGAAACCGCGGGTGCCCATCAAGTTTAACCAGACATATGAGTTTGAACTTTCCTATGAGATTCCTAATGAAGTCATCGTGGAACGAGTGCGTGGAGATACCCTTCGTTACAAGGGGTTCATTGGGTCTTACATTAATTGGACTGTTTTAAATTATGATCTTACCATGGTTTTCCCGATCGGTGCAGGTGTCAATGCTAATAATATTACTCGGAGTCTCATCGATTCCGTCACTACACCATTTATCGATAAGACAATCACGTCACAAGAAACTACTGTGAAAGGTTTCTTGGGATTCATCAATAATCGTTATGCCCTCAAGTTCTCCGCTCATAACATCACTAGCGGTTATGCTGTCAAGTTTAACGTGTATTTCACCTATCCTGTCTGGAATTACTTGTTTAGCACAATACCATGGATTACTCTTGGTTTTCTGTTAGTTGCTTTGTATGTGGCACTACGAATCATTGATTATGGAAGGTTGTTTAAAGGAGTCCGAATGCCTGAAGTAACCGAAGAAGAAATTCCTATTGATCACATCAAGGAGTTCGTGGAAAGGTATCAAGATATTACCGTGTTGAGGCGACGTCTGGCTTAACTAGAAGAGAATAGAGCTAAAAAGAAGATTAAAGCAAGTGATTTCCGGAAGCAACAATCAATACTTACTCAGAAATTGCGCGAAGCTGAACGTGCCATGGTTAAAACAAGTCAGCATCTCTCTAAAGCTGGCCGGAAATACGCAGAACGAGTTCGAATACTACAAGAACGGGAAGACCAACGCTTGGACATCCTTAATAATCTAAGAAATCTTGAGCAGCGACGTAAAGAAGGCCGTATATCCAAGGAAGTTTACACGAGGAGACGTGTAGATCTGGAATCCCAGTTAAAGAAGGTAGACTCCCAAATCGAGAGAGTTCTCCTTGAGCTTCGTAATTTAGTTACGAGGGGATGATTGATTCTCCCTTGACTAATTTTTTTATTTCTTCTTGGTCCATCTCGATCCTGAATAACACGACACGAAATCGTCGTAACAAAACATTTTTATTCGAATACTCTCCAGTAGCGCTAAAAAGGGTGTTCTAGGTGCGGGAAGATGGTCCTTATTACTATCACGAAGAAATGCGTGGCTTGTAACATCTGTTCTGAATCTTGTCCGGCTGAAATCTTAGTGATTGAGCGAGTATCCATGGAAGGCGGAAAACGACCAAAAAGACGATTGAAGGTAACAGACGAGTCGCTTTGTTACGAATGCAGAGCTTGTGAAATTATATGCCCATACGGAGCCATTCTTATTGAGGCTAGCACACGGAATGAAACAATTTATCCAGAAATATGAGAAAGAAAGGTAGGCTAGATGATCCAGTGATTGGACAAAAATGGGCATTAAGTACCTTTTTATATCAAGTGTTATTAACAAACATTGTCATCAGCAGCCTTGTTTTGCTTGGGTTTGGGTCTGTTTTCTTTCATTTACAATTTTTTAGGATTTCTTGTTATAGTTGACTTGCCTTCTCTTTCGTAGGTTGTGAGAAATACCCCAGATAACAGTATCATACCACCGATGATAACTAGGGGAGATGGCATCTCACTAAAGATTAGGAATGCAAGAATTGATGAACCTACTGCTTCTCCCAGCGTTGCTGTTGATACGATCGGTGCTCTAAAGTACTTGAGAGCATGATTGAATAGAGTATGGCCGAGTGCGCTTGGTCCCAGGGCCATGAGAAAGAACAAGATGAATTCTTGCCGTGAATATCCGAGCAAGGGAACTCCGCTTACTACTGCAATCAAGCCGGTCATCAGAGCAGCCGTGCCATATACGACAGTTGTATAGGTGAATAGTCCAGTATCTTTTCTTAAATATCGACCAAAGATGAAGTAAAAGGCGACCATTATCGTGCCAAGGAATGCTAGAAGGTCGCCATGGAGGTTATTTCCTACGGTCTGCCAATCGGCAATTGCAATTAGTAATCCACCAAAAGTGGCAATGAACATTCCGATTAACTGCATTCTTTTGAGCGTCTCATTAAGAAATAAACGAGATAATAATAATACCAATAATGGACTGGAATCAACGATCGCGACAGAAGCAGCAACCGTCGTGTAATCAAGTGAAGAAATCCAAAATACGAAATGAAGCGAGAGGGAAAAACCAGATAGCACGAGAATGACGAGCCATGATACATCGCGATGTCTAATGATGTTTATTTCTTTCTTTTCGAATAACAGCCATAACAAGGCCATCATGAGAGTAGAAAATGCGAGTCTCCAAAAGGCAATTGTCAACGCTGGTGCCGTGCTCCAGCGAATGAGAATGGCGCTCGTGCTAACAGCAAGTATTGCGGTTACCAATGATAGTCGAGCACTTAATGACGAACTTTTTATCATCATTGGTTTTCGAGTGGTATCTTCAGAAAGGATCATAAAAAGATAGTTAATAAGTGATGTCTTAAAATGAACATGAGATCTTCATTAATATCGTTTAGTTTCTTGATCTTATCGAGGTTAGTCCTAAAAATAGCGTTGATCTTATCAAAAGTCACGGATGTGTTATTCATTAGTAACTCTTTGGGAAAAACAAAAGTAAATAGTACGTATCTAAAGTTTAATGGGTTATTCTCGTCGTTTGGACTCATTGGTATTTTTCTGGCATGGACAAGACAAGAAAATGTATTCGGGTTGTCTGGATCAGCGCTTAGCTGGAAAGGCAATGGACCAAAGGTGCCTTCATGATAACCACTGCCTTGTCCGATTGCTAAAATGAGCGTGCTTGCCATGTACTGGAGAACTCCTTGAATGTTTCCGAAAAGTTCGGTGTTTTCACTGCATAAGATTTCTGGACCCACGGCAGTATTAAACCAGAAGGCGACCATGAAGGTTTCTGACAAGAGATCATGAAGATGATTGTCATTCTTGGTGAGGCAATTAGTTATTTGTTTCATCAAATGTAGGGCGGTTGGTAGAATGAACGCACGAAATATCTGGTTCAATCGTTGGTTAGATGCATTGGGAAGTTTATCTATCGACAAGTGAGTTAGATATGGCTCAATGGTTAGAAACAATGAGGTAAAGGTGGTTTGTACTGTTTTTTGGTATTGCTTGAGCATTGGTTTTTCTTTTAATAGTGATTGTAGGCGTTCAAAGGCGGCAATGATGTCAGATTTTGGATAATTCCCACTAATAGATGCGATTAGGACAAAGGAAATGATTATTTCAAGTTCCAGTAATGATAACCCTTGTCGTCGAAGGAATTTCATTTCTTGGAATAATTGATGTGCTAGATTACTTAGTAGAATGATTAATTCGTGATTTTGTTGACAATGGTATTTAGTAACTAGGGTCTGTAGGGCTATTAAGCTTTCATGAATCAAGAGTCTGACTTGATCAATTCGGGAGAGAGAATCATTATTCTTCAATTCATTGAGATAAGAAATAGCCATATTAGGGTCATTATTCTTTACGATGAAGAACTTCATGTGCTCGAAATCCACAAGAAGCTTTTCAAAGCTAGATTGATTTTTCCACGCTATAGTACTGGCTTTTTGGAGATATCTTGCTGCCTCTTCAAAATTAGATTCTTTTAATGAGATTCTAGCTAAATCTAGGACGAATAGTAAGTCATTTTGTCTTAAATTTTCGAAATCATCATCATTAACCATTTCTTTGACAACATTACTTAATTGAGGTGGAAAGGACTCTAACATTAGTTCAGATGCGTATCTTTCAAAGTTTAGTGAGGCTAGTCCATGGACCGTTCTCGTAATCTTACAAATGCGGATAGCAGCCTCGAATAATAGTTGACTTTGGATACAATTTCCCTTGAAATTGGCAAGAACAGCAAGATAGTGAAGTAGGTGTATTTTCCCGTTAAGATTTCTACCTTCTTCCTTTAATCGTAACCCTCTGATGAAAAACTCTCGTGATTTGGCAAAATCTCCTTGATAAAGAGCCAAAACGCCCTTTACAGTGTGATAATCTGCTAAAATGTTGGGATTAATGACGTTTTCATTTGTCATTCTCCTTTGCACGAGCTGCTCTAGTTGAAGTAAATACTGATTAGTTGTCTTTAAATCAGCGTGAATTAAGGACCAGATGGAGAAAGTAATTAGGGTAACTAATAACGTATTAGGATCTTTGGATTCTTTGGAATGGGTTAACGCTTTATTGAGTAGTTTCTCTACTCTATCGTGTAATCCTATTTCTATCATGGCTTGTGCTAATCCTAGGTATGCTCTTCCTAGTAAATAAGATCTTTCTGATCGTGAAATTCCAGGTTCTCCCTTAAATATTGTTTCAAGACAGTGGATGAGATCCTTGAAGGACTGTCTTGCTGAATTTTTGTTTCCGTGTAGTAACAACAGTCTTGAATATTCTAGTTTCATTTTTAAGTAGATGCTGGGTGACAGAACATCCCTTTTTCGCTCGATCTCTGTGATTAAATTTTCCAATAGTTCGAGGGCCTCATCTTTCAGGCCCTGTCTCAATAGGATTTTGGCTTTGAGTAGTAGGATTTGATGGAGGTCATTTTTAGAGGTTGTATTAAGATGACGCGAAATTTCTGCTTGAGCTTCTTGATACAGTCCTTGCTGGATTAGGGTTTCAATTTTTTTGATGGTCATGTACCCTTCCCGACTTTTTCTCTATTATCACGTTTTCACGGTACTATTTATAATTATTCTTTCGTTTGTTCATGGCATTCTTCAGTATTTGTCCATGGCCGTGTATTGTCAAAAAGCCACAACTGAACGACTTCTTCTCCTTCATACACCATCTTGGCATCAATGGTTCTTTTTGATAGGATGACAGCTGGAATGAGTGCGTGATCTCCTTTCCACATTGGTAATGAGTCTAAGTCTTTCAATTGAACCCATTTTAAAGTTCCTTCGTGGCATTCCTTGTTGATTTCACCGACAAACTTTGTAACCTTGTACAAGAACACGATCCAGTTGAACGCGTCACCGGAGTGATCATTGCGGCCATTTTTGTGAATCTCATCAAAATAGACCTGCCCTCTGAAAGTCAAATCAAGGGGGATGATGTTTGCTTCCTCTTTTAATTCTCTAATAGCACATTCTCGTGGTGATTCTCTTTCTAAAAGTTTTCCTCCAATTCCCACCCATTTTCCAGCGTGCATGTCCTTTTGACGTTTGTTTCTGTGAAGAAGAAGAATTTCAATGGAATCTGGATCTTGTTCATTTCCCCGCATCACGTAAATGAGTGTTCCCAACTTTATTCCATTAGATTGCATTTTTTACTGCCACCACTCCTTGATTGGTCTTTTTTGTCATGTAATCATTTCTTTGCGGTCTTAGGTTTTGTAGAAGTGGTCTGATTTAGTAGGAATGTCTTGGCAGATGGACATAGTTGCCTCAAGATGCATTCTTTACAACGCGGCTTTCTTGGCTTGCAGATTTTTCTTCCGTGATCAATGAATAAGTGAGTAAGTTTCCCCCAATAATGTTTTGGAGTGATTGTCATAAGATCTTTCTCTATTTGAATGGGGTTCTTACTTTTTGTGAGCCCTAATCTTGGTGCTATTCTTTTGACATGTGTATCAACGGCAATCCCCTCACTTTTACCAAATCCATTCCATAATACCACGTTAGCCGTCTTTCTGGCGACGCCCTTCAATCTTATCAGCGCTTCCATTGTATCTGGAACTTTTCCTTGATGTCGTGTCATGATGGTTTCTGCAATGTGCTTGAGAAATCTTGCCTTGTTATTGTGGAAATTTACTGGTCTTATCATTTCAGCAATCTCTTCAACAGTAGCCTCAGCCAAGTGCTTAGGCGTGGGGTATCGCTTGAATAGTTGGGGTGTAACTTCATTCACTTTTGAATCCGTGGTTTGTGCTGACAAGACAGTGGCAATTAATAGTTCGTACGGATTTTGATAGTTTAAGGAAATTCGAGAATTGGGATACGCCTTCTCTAGAAGCTTTAAGATCTCGAGAATTCGTGCTTTCTGAAGCTGAGTGGAATTCATTTCCAGATCCTCTGTCATGATCTTGGTGGCAAATATTGTGCTCACGTTCTTGAGCGTCATTGTTTAGGTTACGCACTAATGAGACGTGTTTTTACTACTTTTCCCGTATTTTGGCGATTTCAAGTCAAGTTGGTCTAATATTTTAATCTTTATAAACTTGGGTTTGTTAGGTTTACTTGGAAACAACTTGGAAGTGGGTCCGTGGCCTAGTCTGGATATGGCGCAGCGCTGCGGACGCTGAGGACGGGGGTTCGAATCCCCCCGGACCCGCCATCCTATTATTGCCCTATTTTTGAAGTTCTTAGGATTTGGGCACTTGGAAATAAGGTAATTCTTTTTAATATTTTCATGAAAAGTATGATATGAGAACGTTCTCATTTATGGTGGCATCTTTGCAAGAAAGTCGAGATCATTCTTTCATTCGATCAGAGGTTGTAGGCCTTTTAGCTTTCCACTTGTCATTAGTACAAAATATTGGACTCTTTTCTCACTTGATATGATAAATTAATCTCTCAGGCAAGGAAGGTTTGATGGCTTTGCTGTTTCAACGTGCCTGAGAACTCTTTCTTGAAAGATATTTGATGACTCACGTGCGTCATCACGCATCATTAATTACCATAATGAAAAAAATCAAGCAAAAAGCCGAAAAAGAATAGGGGAATATACATATGGGATCACCTGAACAAGTCCTTCTAGATGAGATGGCTCACATCTCGGATTCTTTTGACGAATATATTGAACGAAAAAAAATCGAGGAGCTCAAGAAAAAACAATCGGTTGGA
>JAJRXH010000610.1 GCA_024276395.1 archaeon | reverse complement strand
GTGATTGTATCCCGAACAAGAAGAATTGGACCAGGTGGATGGTGACAACAGCGCTATTCAAGAAATTTACAAATTTCCGTCGATCGCGTCTCTCAGGCCTTTGAGTCTGTCATCCGTTCGCGATGGAAAAATGCATCCATCGATCGATTTGACTATAACTTCCGCCACGTGTTCCTCATTTCCGGTATTAAGCAAGAGGATATCACGGAAATTAGGAAAATCGCCAAGGAATTGCAAAATGAACTCGCCAGAATCACCGTAGAACGAGTACCCAGAGCCAAAGTACAATTCACCAATTTAGGATTCATTCCTCAAAAAGTTCACACCGAAGAACTACCTAACATTTTCGTCGGCATCGACCCTGGAACTACTACTGGTATCGCAATAATTGACAGCAATGGAAACATTCTGAATGCAATTTCACGACGTGAACTCGGGATATCACAAATCCTCCAAATCATCACGGAACACGGTAGAGCCTTGGTAGTTGCCGCTGATGTCAATCCTGTACCTCAAACTGTCGCTAAAATTGCACGTAAGCTCGGTGCTAAAATTCAAACACCTAACACCACCTTACCTAGTTCTACAGAAAAAAGACAGTATGTGGACGAACATCTTCCGGATACCTTGCCACCACATATTGGAAGATTAGATGCCCATTCACGCGATGCTTTATTTGCCGCTCTCAAGGCATATTATCATGAAAAGCCCACCCTTGTCCGCATCAAGAAAGTTATCATCCAAGAATTCCCAGAATTAAAAGATCACGTCAATGAAATTGAAGCGCTTGTAATCCGCCAAGGAATGAGCGTTCATCAAGCAGCACGACACGTGGAGAAACGTTTAAACCAAGTGAGACACCAAGAACGAGAAAAAGCAATCAATGTCGAATCACAACTCGTGAAGGAAGTACAAGAATCTGTATCCATTGATAAGCTTCAAGAACAACTACGGATGAAAGAACAAGAGAACTCGATGTTGAGAAAGGAGATGGAAGAATTACGTGAACTAGTTCAAGAACTACGCCTGGAAATAAATTATCTCAAGAGACAGTTAGATAAGCAATTTTCTTCTAGAACCAAGGAACTATACCGCACAAAGAGATTTAAGGAACAGGAAAGGGAAATACAAAAGCTAAAAAACATTGTTAAGCAATTAAAGATTAGAATAAAACGGCAAAGAGCAACAATAAGAACATTAAAGCAAGTTTCCATTCTATGGGAAAAATACCAATTCCTACCATTGAAAATCCTTCCCGCTTTTAGTTTACATGTCATTGACCGTTATAAGCATCAAATTTTTCCAAATGACGTGATTGTACTCCTACATCCAGCCGGGGGAGGTTCGAAGACCGCTTATGAGCTTGTCAAGCTCGAGATTCGTGCTATCTTAATCCCAGAAGATGCGCCCAAACTTTCTGACTTAGCAAGGGAGACCTTTCTCGAACACGCTGTACCTGTAATCAGAGTTCCCCTAAGGGAATGTCAAGACCTCAATGAATTACTCATTGACGCCGGTTCACTCCATAAACAAAACCAACTAATCATTCAACACATTCACGGGATGTATCTAGTCTCAAGGCAGATTTTAGATAAAACTGTGCGTCTTGAAGAAGCAAGACTCCAGCAAGAGTTAAGAAAGCGAAATGATGCTTTACTCTTACTCGAAAGAAAGCAAAGAGCTCAAAAAGGGAACAACAAAAAAGAAGATCTTCTCCCCGATCACGTGGATGAAACCGTGCTAGAAAGACTGCTTCAGGAGCATACCAAGGAATTCTTAGAAATTTACGGATTAGATGATGAAACAAACACTTTTGAGGAAACATCTAATGATGAAGCCGAGGAAGAATGAAAGAAGGAAGGAAAG
>JAJRXH010000609.1 GCA_024276395.1 archaeon | reverse complement strand
TTCTATTAACCTCATTTTCCGCTCATCTTGCTTTGATTCGCCTTACATCCTTTGGCTTAACCATACTTACCATCATAGGTTTCTTACTACTCGCTAGTGGATACTCGTGGTACTTTTTTAAGATGAACCATCCAAAAGATTCCTTGCTGGTCGGAGCAAGCATGGGATTAATCAGTGCGACCTTCATTCCAATTATAGGGAGGTTTTTCATCCCACCACCAGAATCATTTGAAAATCTTTTACGTTATCTTGCCACTTTGTCACTCTTCTCTACATTTTCTCAAGTAATTTTCGTCTTGAGTTTCATGCTCATTTGGCGCGTGCAAAGGATTGGAATGATTCCCATTATCATCTATCATGGATTATCTTTCATTCACAACGTAACTTTTGCCGCTATTGGACTATATCTCTCGCCTGGCCAACTTACGATGGCTGAATTAGGTATGCGATTGGGCATCATGTCTCTATTTCAGACCATCATCAACGCCTTCGGAATCACTGCCTATCTATATTTTCTCTTGAAAGTGGATGTCTTGAAACTATCCACAGAATGGCGTACTCAACCCCCGCCATTTTTCATGAGAACCAGCGATGTTCCATCCACAATAACTAAAACACTTCCTCCCCCCACTCCAAAACCTACAAGTGAAAGAAGAGAAAAAGCAGCTCGATGTCCTTTTTGTCATACCATTCTCCCTCAAGATGATGAAATACGTTTCTGCATGGAATGCGGTTCTGCATTAACTTAGAAAGAACTCCTACAATTAATGGGAAATTTATCATCCCTTTATATTTCCTTTTTTCCAAAATTCTTGGTTTTTGGTGTTTTACCGTTGATTTTTTTATATTTTATCTTTCCGTCACTTATAAGACCCCTTCCAAAAGGGAGGGGATATACGAGGGGAGGTAGACGGTGGAGGTGGATGAAATGCTCTTACAAATATCATGGAAATATAATGCTTAACAACATGGTCGATGAGAAAGTTAAGGAAAAGCCATTGCTCAAGTATTTAACTAACTCCTGTTGTGATTATTCAACATTTTATCCTCTGGTTTTCATTCTCTGGTAAACATTTCCGACTTGAAAAAAAGCATTCTTGATGTTGACAGACAAGTATAGCACACCATTCATCTGAATTAATGGAGAAACGAACTATAATCAAGCAATACACCAAATTAAAGACATAAGAAAGCACGTGACTTATTTTATCGTAACATGAATAATTATCTACTAAAACAAGACTTGAAATGTTCAAGAAAGACTGTCTTTACAGTTAGCGACAGTCAACCGTCGGAGGCAAAGCAAGTGCTTGACAGAATACCAACCATCGTATTAGTTGCTGTAGGTGGAGCACTAGGTGCCATGACCAGATACTTAGTAGGTACTCTTTTATTGGAATCCGAGCCCATTCCATGGGGAACACTCGCGGTGAACGTTGTTGGCAGTTTCTTGCTGGGAATCGTCGTCACGCTCTTCAAACTAGGTTTGATGGATTCCCAGACCATCGTTTTTCTCGGTGTTGGATTTATGGGAAGTTTTACCACGATGTCATCATTTGCAGTGGAAACTCTGTCTTTAAGTGACGAGTCTCTCGAACTAGCTCTCTTAAATTTCATCATCATGATAAGTACCGTGCTCATTGCCGCTTTAGCTGGTCGTTCGCTAGTTCTCTTTTGGAGCCACGTGGAGGGATCATGATGGAACTTCGAAAAATGCTCAAGGTAGAAATTCGAATCCCAGGCGGAAAAAAAAGATCTGGAAAGAGCCTGAGTAAGCTCATTTTAGATAGATGTCGTGAAGAGAACGTCCTAGGTGCCGTGGTTCTCCGAGGGGTGTATGGTTACGGCGAACATGAATATCAATCACACGTTCTTCGTGGACTTGCCGAGTTACCCATG
>JAJRXH010000608.1 GCA_024276395.1 archaeon | reverse complement strand
GTGATGAACGGTCATTTCGCGTGTTCGTGGGAACTCCTAGTTCCTTGCAAATATATGAGAGCGCAAAATCATCTGTGCTTAGGCTTAAAGCGAGTCTCGAGGACGTGCGGTTACATGGCGTCCGTAAACTTTCTTGGTATCACCCCCAAGGATCAACAATATCATTACTCGGGCTAATGAACATAAATTCCTTCTTCCAACTGGTATCAATCAAGGACGATACTACTGCCCTCGTGTTATACGTGGAGAGTCTTCCGGTGATGAAAATTGAGGCATTTGACCTACAATTTGTTGATGAAAATGCGATTGCCATAACAGCGGGACATTGGTTAAAGACGATTACTTTTGACATTGAGGCACTTGGCTTTAAGTAAGGTTTCATCTTCTTTTTCCATGGGAGTATCGAGGCAAATTTTAATTGATAGGTTATTTTCTCGGACGTGTTGGGAGATTGATGGATAAAGTTAGTTGATTTTCCAAAAACTCATTTTTTAATCGATTACCAGTAAAACGACGTGTCAAGATCGTGAAAAAATGAGCATGACAATTTGGATGATGGTTGAAGTGCTGGAGGGATCGTGTCAACTAGATGGAAGAAATCTTGATTTTTCATGTTCTTCTTATCACTTTCCACATAAATACACGCGCCAGTACATCGGTAGGCATGATTATCATTCCAATTACCATGAACAGGTCGGCATTGAGCGTGCGTGACGTGAACGGGGCGTGAACGTGCCCATGATGATTTCCGCACCGTGAGGAGAGTACACTGCATTGGTGTAAATCCGTAACAAAATGACTCGATTACGTGTACTTTCATTCCGTCCCTTTCGAAATCCGTGTTCTCCCGTCGGTCGGTACCAGTACTGACGGGACGACGAGGGAGGGAAAGGTCACGTTCACGCCTCTAGTTCATTACCGGATGTACTGGCGCATGTGCTTCGTTCAATTACACATCATCTTGTAATACGTAATGTTTTTAAATAACAAAACAAATGTGTAATTAGAAAACAGTAATTGGATTAAAGTTTGGTGATCATCATGGATGACGAAAACCTCTCCAATCATCGTGACGACATCACGGCGAGTGATTATGCTGACGAGAAAGAAAAGGAAATTCAGCGGTTAAAGCGACAACTAGAGGAAATGAAACGACAACAAGAGGAAATAATGAAGATGTTAAGGCGATTTGAGGAAAAGAAGAGAAAATCGCAACATTCTCTTACAGAAGGAACTTCTATACCTCCAAAACGCGTGGAAAGGAAGGTCAGAAAAGTCTCAAAAGCCAGAGAGAGAGTCGAACGAAAAACGAGAGATTTTGAAAGTGCCATGAGTGACTTGGAAAACGTGATAGAAGAGTTCGTGACCTCATTATTAGGATCAATTGCCACATCTATCAGCCAAGGTGCACGACTCGTGCTTGATATTGGCGAACCCAAGAAAAAGCAAAAGAAACAGCGTGATCATTGGCAAAAGCTATGGAAAGACCTTTCAAGACAAGAAATACCAGAAGAAGATCTAGATGATTTTCTTGAAGCTATGTCACAAGTTGCTGGGGTATTAAATGATAAAAATCGCATTCATCTCTTGAAAGCATTAGAGCGAGAGCCTCGATACCATGATGAGCTCAGTCAAATGACTGGTCTCAAGGGCGGACAATTCCGTCATCACATGACCATTCTCAAGGATAACAATCTCGTGATCCAAGAACGATATCGTGGGAGATACATCCTCACGCCTTTTGGTCGTTCCTTGCTCAAGCTGCTTGAAGTTCTCTACCTGCGTTATCTTTGGCCCCACGCATTGGATGAAGATGGAGAAAATGAACTGGAGGAAGAAGATATCGCAGTGAACAACACGAGAAATGACGATAAAATTAAAAAATACCGAAGAATTGCAATTGAAGATGATGAAATAGAATTTTCAGACGAAGAAGAGTGATGAGGTGTTCACGGGTTGAGAGAAGATAAATTTAACGAGATTTTCAAGGAAATGATTCAGTCATTAAAGGAAGCTTGGGAAGAGTTTCAGATTAATCTTGCTACCTCAATCAACGAGATCATTAGTGCAGTAGCACGGGATGACTTCACGAAAGACCTTAAAATACCAATGAAACAAGTTGATTGGAGTTCGTTAACGAGGTATCAGTTGGACAATTCCGTCATCTTGAGCGGAGATGTTGGGCTTCACGTGTTACCAGATCAAAAGCCTGTAGTAATGCTCACTGCAGTGAAATTTCAAAGCAAGAAAACCTTACTTGACGATAGAGAGGCTTTGTTTTTTGAAGGGCCGTTATCCATTGGTGTTGATCTTATATTTAGCAGCAAGAATGGTGCCAAGGGAAAGTTCATTAACATTCACAGTCACCTTGGTATCATTTTTGGAGAAAAAGTAATTCAAGCTATTCTCAATCAGTCGGTTCTCTTGTCAGGTCAGAAAGCATCAACTCGCTTGAAGACCTTTGTATCAGAAATGACGGTACACCCAGATGACAATAACTTGCTAGTGACCTTAGGAAGATATGGTGAAGAAGACGAATTTCTAGGTATTTTTCTAGATACACACGACCTTTCTAGCAGGCATGTTGTAATTGGGAGTGAAAACACGGTTCTTTACATCGGCCCGAATTTTCTTGCAATTAAAGATTTGGATAAAGCATTAATAACGCTCAGTAAATCTGTAGAAGAAGGAAAGCCACGATTGGAGATATACATCACGGAACATTAGATGAGCTCAGTTGGAAATAATCTTAATCTTCTGTCTTTTATGGTCTTCCAAGAAAATTCATCGTCATTTCAAATAGGTGACAAGATTATTTGATTGGTAGAACGCTTATAGCACAAAAAAACTGGTTGTGAGAGCATCTTCACGAGATGATCTCTAATTGTCTCAATCATCACCATTGGATCTTGTCCCTCCTTGAGGTTCAGGTAAATTTTTCCTAGTCCAGTGTCCTCTGTTCTTATTGATAATTTCAAGTCATGTAATAGCTCAACTAGTGCTACAAAAGATTTCCACCTATCAAGTGGGCTAAAAAAGTCTGGTTCGTCATTTTCTTCTTTTTTCATCGTTCTATCCATCTCTTTTCTTATTAATCTTACGACATAAGAAACGGTATTTCCTTTCTGATATGACTTGACATCCAAAAGTTCCATCTCCAATTCCTTTCGTGTTTTCATCAATTTCACCCTTTGTCTGCTTGATCAGTTATTGATGGAATTAATGCAAGAATCAATCACGTGAACGTGAATTTAATCTAAAAGATTTGACTTGAAGTTCAGCTTAATTCTAAATACTTGTTTTCCAATGAACTTTTCCAATGAACAATTCATTCATGGAAAAAGTCCGCAGATGTGTCATGATACTAAGGGCAGACAAGATTTGACAATATGACTTAGTACTTCGATTGGCATATCTACAAATTTTTTTAAATAGGAAAAAAATGATGAATTAATAAGGGGGATTACTGACAGCACCTACAATTTTCATACTACTACTTTTCCAGTGGTGTACCGTGGTCATCCACTACCAGTGCCATTTGTTGAATTTTCTGGATATACAGGTGGCGGTGATCCTTCAGCAAATCCAGGGACGATGGTAACAAGTCCGGTAATGAGCAAGGCGAAGGAAATCACGATGAAAAGGTAGAGCAAAGCTACAAACAGGCGGTGGTTGAGAATCAATCTCGATAATATATAGGTTAGGTGATTTCGGTCTAATTTCATTTCATAGCACCTCTGAGAAATTATTTGTTACGTGCTCATGAAAGAAGAAGTCGACATGTTACTTCAATCCGGAACATGTCATTTGTTGCCAAACGTTAGAGGTGATTTAGCATAAACACAAGAAGGGATCTTCTCACCCCTAAAGAATTCTACAAGAAGATTGAAAAGAGATTGACACCTTTGTGCCATTTCCTCGTGAAGGTTTGGATAGATTTCTTAGAATTACATGGTTTACTTACTAGAAACAAAGATCAACGCAAAAAAATTTTCAGTTCAGTACTTAAGAATTTTTTCAAGCACGTGGATTTGCTAGATCTAGAAAAAGAAAAAGTCACCATGAAAAGGTATCCCATTTACCAGAAATATTACTTGACTGACGTGGTAATAGAGTCCAAAGAATTCCCCACGTTGTCTGTTAACTTTCCCTATTCTTTGTACTTACTAAGTAATCCAGATTCTTATCCCCTGGTTGTCGAGCATGTCAATGAAGTGTTATTCAGTAATAGCACTTCTGTTTCCCAGAAACTAGATTTTAAAACATTCTTATCCATACTTTATGAGGCAGACCGTTCACGACCGATTTCGCTCACAAAAACTGATGTCATTGTCTTGTTATACGTGTCGAATCTTCATTACTATAAATTTGCTTCAGTACTGCATAACGCTTCTCGATTGATAAAAGATCTTAATCTCCGAGAGAAAGATCGAGCAACAATAGAAAAGAGAATGAAACGATTAAAAGAAACTTGTGTTTGGAGACCTAAGTTTGGAAATAATTTAGCTCCATTAGGATTTCAAACATTTTACATTGAATGGAACGAGAGTAACTGGCATTTCCGTGAAAAACATCCCATGCATCACTTGGCATTGTTGGAAGTTCAAGTCAAGGAAAGTAACTTTGGGATTTATCAGGTTCCCTTGTACTGGGCCTTGATTGATGAAATTGAAAGGATTGGCGGCATATCACTACAAAATCTCACTCTTTCACTCAATCTTACTCACCTCCAACCAGAAATGCTTGCTCCCTATCGCCGCGTGAAAATTTACAGTGCAAGCTCAGAATTACACCTGAGTACTGATGAGTTCCACGCTTCTACCAATTCTATTGACATTCGTTTAGATCCAGATTGGGAAAATAGTTCTAAAATCACTGACAAGATGATCACCGTCATCAAGTATTTCTCAAACCCCAATAATAACATTGATAACCACAAGGCCCTAACTCAGCAGTTAGGTGTCAGTCGAGAATTATTTTCTAAATATCTGGAGACAATCGTCAAGCAACGAATCCTTTTTTATTTTCCCCAATTCGTCCACATCGGGATGGACCGTAGGATCATTGTCATCAGCAAGGAAAAAGATGAGATCATTAGAAAAATGGCAATGTCTGGACTAACTAATGCACCTCGTGCGTTAATTTTTAATGGGAAGAATATTTCCATCGCCTTTCTTAATGTCGGAGACTCACAGGTTAAGGGGATTTCTGAGAGCATCTCGAAATTGCAACAAGAGATGGACATCCTCTTGTTAAAAAAGCTAGAGTTTCCAATGAATTACAAGCTGCAGAACCTTCCATTTCATAAATTCAATGTGGTCCGTAGAAAAGATGACAAGAAACTTCTCTATTATCACGGAGCGTTTCCACGCGATTCCTTCCGTCCCTAAGTGCTACAGCACGTTGAAAAGCCACATTGTTAGCACGGGAGGTAAAGATAGCAGAAAAGCTTGTAGGCGGGTTGCTGAGATGACCTTTCTCTGAAACTGAAATTGAATGTAGGCAACAATTCCCATGATGAAAACGGCTAATAGATCAAGAAATAGTGCCAATTCAGGGAGTGCTGTGGTGATGGGATCTGTCATCAACGATTGCACGCCGTGAATCGTGGACATGATGAGCTCAACTTCTCCCCCCGTCAACAAGTAGAAGCCAATGAGAGTGAAAGCTTGGTAAACTGCCATGAGACCAATTATCCGCAGCATCACGTGGATCGAACTGTCTTTCATCGAGAGTGATAGCCTAGGAGGATCATCATAATCATCTTCCCATGATCGGGCACGAGTAATCACGCTGGAAAACCACGAGGAGATCATGACGACAATCCAGATGATTAACAGGGAAATGAAGTATCTGATCATTCGGGTAGTGGGAAAGCTTCTTCGCCATTTTTCTAATACATCCAAGCTAATCTGTCTCAAGAAATCACTAGTTGTTGATTGTTCTGCAATCAACCTAACATTAAGCGCTTGTTGAATTAGATATTGCACGAGACCGTGTTCAAAACTGATGAAAAACATCATCATCAAAAAAGTTGTCACGGAGACTTTGTGATGAAACTCCTTTTTATCAAAAGTAAAAAACCATTTCATTGACTTTCTTGAAAGAGTCAGGCCAAACTGGAAGAGATGCAAGAGCATTCCTAGGGGAAAAAACCAGACGATTTTTTTGAAAGAAATCTTTCCACCAGTGTATTTTGATGGTTTTGTGATGGAATCAGATAGATGTCGCTTTAGTTGTTCGTTAAGGGTTCTTGAAATGAGAATTGATTGTAATTTCAGATCATCAGCATGAGTCAGATGATCACTTCTTTTAAAGTGCACCCGACAATGCGGACATTGGTGAATACCTTGAGAGAAACTATTACCGCATGCAAGACACCTTAGATGTTCCTCAAGTTGGATTTTCCATACCACCAGGCCACCCCCGACCCTTTCAGCTGAATTTTCATTCAGCAATGATATAAATGTTATCACGTTCAAGAAACGCATCATTCTATTTTATAATAATTCATCATTTGTTGCTGCTCTAATGGTTCATCATCATTAGGAATTTTTTTCTGGCAAGAAATTGTCACCACTTAAATCATTAAAAACTCGAAAAGTGTTGGGATTCGTGGAGGAGAGGTGGTGAGAACGACTGAATGATGCCTGAATGGTCTCTTGGCTTGTTATTCAGAGGTTTTAATCGCCTCAATTGGAATGTTCGATATCTCTTGATGGCTTCTCTCTTTGGATCGATGGCAATGAACATTTATTTTGGCATCGTGTTTTCCGTGTTCGTGAAAGCCATCGTGGGCTCTAATTATGAATTGGGCATCATTTCGAGTATCGTGGGAATCATTGGACTGAGTGGTTCATTGTTAGGTGGTTGGCTTGCTGATCATTGGAGAAGGGACATTCTCATCAAGGGCTCTCTATTCTTTGTCACGATTTTTATCATACTTTTTGCCATTTTTGCTGTCGATTGGGTGAGTTTAGTAGTCTTGTTATCTCCCATCAATTTTTTCTTGGCTTTTGGGATGCCCGCTCGTCAGGCTCTTCTTGCCGACTCCATTCCTCAGGGAGAACGCAGTCGCATATTTTCCTATTTTTTTGCCATT
>JAJRXH010000607.1 GCA_024276395.1 archaeon | reverse complement strand
TTTCTTCTTGGTCTCCTCGAATTCTTTTACCATTTGTCGGTTTTCAGGATGATTCGGTCGGATTAATTCGATTTGCTGTTCGAAAGGTAGGCCTGTGGTCTCGCGGTATTTTTTTCTGAGAATTGCTCGTGATTCATTCATGTACTTGCTCATGACTTGAACGGCAATTTGTTCTAGCCAAGGCATTGAGTCAACAATCGTGCCATCAAAGTCAAGTACTATCATCTTACAATCATGGAATTTCTTTTCCACTGGCATGTTTATTCTTCCTTTTCTCGGTTTTCCTTTTTTTGAATGGATTGAAGTGCAATCAAGGCGGCAGTTGCCCCAGCATTCACGCCATTATCGATATTTACTACTACTAGACCAGGGACACAACTTTGGAGCATGCTCATTAGAGCAGCTTTGCCGTTGCCGCCGTATCCATATCCTATGGATGCTGGAACACCGATTACGGGGATGTTAACTAGACTTGCAACTAGTGATGGCAAGGCACCTTCCATTCCAGCAATCACGATGATGCACTTGGCATCGTGCTCGATGATTTCTTGTAAAGGATTGAACAAGCGATGCACCCCAGCGATTCCGACATCTTGATATACAAGAGGATGAACTCCCATTAATCTAGCCATGTACATGGCTTCTTCCACGATGGGTTGATCAGAAGTACCGCCGGATAAGATACCGATGTTTACCGTTGGAATGGGGAAGGTGTATCTTTTGGAGTCATAGATGATGACGCTTCGAGTTCCTCTTTCCCAATTCAAAGAGTGTTCTGAGACAATGTTCTCTATAATCGTGAATTGATCGTTTTTGATTCTCGTGATGAAAGCGAATGCTTTTTTTTCAACGAATCTCGTGACGATCTCATGTAGGTGTTCCGGCGATTTCCATTCAGCGAGCACGACTTCTGGTATTCCAGACCGTGCTTGGCGATTCAAATCTATCATCGAATGCTTTCCGACTTTTTCTATTGTCAGCAAGTTGATCATTTTTTTAGCATCAATTGGAGAAATTTCACCTTTTCTAACTTTTTTGAGAATGGTAAGGAGTTCATCATCCTCATTCATCGTCTTCATTCCTCTCTGTCCATTTTCTTGGGTCCACTTGTTGATAGATGCTCTGTAGTACCTCTCTAGTTGGAATGTTCAATTTTTTGGAGATCATGATCACGTCTTCGTTTTCTGGTTTCCAGTTCATTAATAAGCCGCTTTCTGACCAGCTTCTCTTGATTCGGACGTTTATTTCTTGATCATTGATGCAAACTGTTTCTAAAAGCACGTCTCGTGAAGTCATAATTCTAACCATGGGGTTTATTCTTATTCCTAACGTCCCTAGTTCAGAAAATAAAGCTTGAAGGACGAACTTGAGATTAGAGGGTTTAGTTAAGACTTGAATTAGAATTCCTGGTCGCGAATGTTTCATTGTCAAGGGAAGATAATTGACATCTAATGCAATTTTCGTGCCCATTAACTTGTTAAGCAAATTTCCGAGAGTTTCTCCAGTTACATCATCAACTGTTGTCTCTAGTTGGTATATTTTTTCAAGTTTTAGGCCCATCTCTGCAGCTACATTTTCAATATAAGCTTGATCGTTATTTTCGTTTTGTTCTGGCATTTGTCTCCAAATATCCCAAGCACGAGATAGGATATAAGCAATTACATAAAGGATTTAAAAACCGATGACGTATGAATCATTGGATTGAGCGGATGAACTGTTTGTTGGGACGAAACAGATGAACTGGGAAATGTATCGGATATCACCAGACGGTGAGGCAGCTCGAGTAAATCAGGTAAGTCTTGAAGTACTACACGAGCAAGAAGATGCAGCCTACGTGATCGTGTTCTATCCATTTAAGATGATCTTCATCTACATTGGAAGATCCGCGCCGCCACGACTGAAATTTGGTGCTTCACGATTTGCAAAAGACCTTCAAAAGAAACTCGGTCCGACTTTTCGCTTGAAGACCGTTGAACAATATGATGAAAGTCAAGAATTTTTGGAATATTTCGAAAAATTATCTAAGTCAGAAAATCATTTGGTTCAGCAAGCCCTTGAACGTAAAAGAGGACAACAAGTTGACACGTCACTGGGCACGCCAAGATTGAGAGCAAGAGTCAAGCCTGTCTCTGCAGCATCGGTATCAAAGGTCCGCAAGATAACGATGTCGGAACCTTCCCCCTTGGTTGATGATGCCAAGTCACATCCAGAATCAATTATTCCTTCTTCAACTGGATTCATATCTTCCTCGGCAACTTTAGTAACCGAAATGAAATCACCTATTACTCTTGAGTTCAAGCCGATGACTGATGAACAAAAGGCTGCAAACATTTTTACTGATAACGCTACCACTGTAATGTTTCATTCAGAAGGTTTAGCCGCATCAACGGCTTTAAGACTCATAGATTCTAGTTTATTGCCAAGTCCAGAGAAAGGAGTCTATGTGAGGCGAATATCATGGTCTGCTAAAAAATCAACGAAAGTGAAGGATTATCAAGTCAAGTTTTACGCTCTTCCGCACGATGACGATAAGATGAAACTAAAAGTGACGAAAAAGACACCTCAATTCGTGCTCAAGTTGGACTCATCGAATCTCATTGGAAGCTTGCCCATAGACATGTACTTGCCACCGAACTATGATCTCTATGTGGCATTTCGCGTTGATCTTAGCATGACTCTACATTTTGAGCAACAATGATGATAAGATGATGATATTTTCTGAACATTCAAGAAGTGTTCACGATTGGTGAAGAAAAAATTGAAATTTAAATTTTGAATTTGGTGCTGCTTTCCTCTTTAAATTTTCTCCAATGCCTGTCTTAAGTCTGCAATCAGATCTTCAGGATCTTCAATGCCCACGGATAATCTAATGAGGCCATCCGTGATACCTCGTTTCTTTCGTTCTTCTGGGGGGACAGATGCATGGGTCATCGTGGCTGGGTGCGTGATCATAGAATCCACGGCTCCTAAGGATTCAGCTAATGCCCATAATTTGACTGAATTCATCACCTTGATAGCAGCATGAATGTCCGCGTCTAATTCGAATGAAATCATTCCACTTTTTCCTGGATAATTTACTTTTTTCACATTGGGATGTGATTTTAGAAATGCCACGATTTTCTTGGCATTTTTATCATGTTTTTCCATCCGAAGGGCTAGCGTCTTGATTCCCATGATAGTCAGCCAACAGTCAAATGCCCCAGGAACAGCGCCAACGGCGTTTTGTATGAATCGGATGTCTTCATGAAGCGTGTTCACGATTTGCGTTCTCAGAAATCCCTTATCATCCTTGATGAGACGACCATATTCATCACGTAATGGACGTGGCTTGTAATACCAGCGTGTCGGGTCATCTCTCACGACTACCATTCCGCCGACTAGTTGGTTATGTCCGCTGAGGTATTTCGTGGTTGAATGCAGAACGATATCTGCACCTTCTTCTAGGGGTCTTAGAAAAACAGGCGTGTAAAATGTGTTATCAACTACTGTAAGGATTCGTCTTTCGTTTTCCTCCCTTTGGAGTAGTTCTTTTTCACTGGCGACAGGTGCCGTGAAGTCGACTTTTGGAGTTCTTTGTTCATTTTCCTCTTGGATGATCTTGGTGATAGATTTGATGTCCGATACTTTGAGCAAGGGATTCGTGGGTGTCTCGAGCCAAACCATACGGGTATCTTCTCCGATTTCTTTTTTCACGTTATTTGGATTTCTAGTATCCACGTAAGTAAAAGATAACCCGAACTTGCGGTAGTTTTTTTCAAATAATCGGTATATCCCTCCATAAACATCATCGCCGACGACAACGTGATCTCCGGCCTTTAAGAGGGCACGTACTATGGCATCGGCAGCAGACATTCCCGTGGAGAAAGCAATGCCATATCGAGATCCTTCAAGTTGAGCTACGAGATTTTCTAACACGGTTCTCGTGGGATTGTTCGTACGACTGTATTGGTATCCCTTATCCTTGCCAATTTCATCTAAAACATACGTGGCTGTCTGGTAGATGGGAGTCGTGATGGCACCTGTTACTTCGTCTGGAAATTGGCCTGCATGAACAACTTTTGTTTCTAGTGAGCTTTTTTTCACGAATGACTCGCGTTCTTCCTTTCTTGCCATTCCTTTCACCTGTGATACTGTCCTTTCTTACCATTTTTTAAGCATTATATTGTCACTTTTTTGGTCATTTAGTCGAAGTAGCTTCAATGGTCTTATTAATGAATTCTTGATGACTCGCTATTGAGGACATCACTACTGATTAGAGGTGTGAACATGCGTTATTATAACAACATTCTGGAACTAATAGGAAGAACACCACTCATCAAGTTGAACAACATCGTGCCACGTGATGGACCTTTAGTTTTCGTGAAAGCTGAATTTTTAAATCCAGGTGGGAGCGTGAAGGATCGAATCGGCATCAAAATGATTGAAGTTGCTGAACGAGAAGGTCTTCTCAAACCCGGTGGTACCATCGTGGAACCAACGTCTGGTAACACGGGGATGGGGTTAGCATTAGCAGCAGTCCTCAAGGGGTACAAGATGGTGTTCACGATGCCAGATAAGATGAGTAAGGAAAAAGAAGATTTACTTCGTGCCTTTGGAGGTGAAGTCATTCGTTGTCCCACGGCTGTCGAACCAGATGATCCACGAAGTTATTATAAAGTGGCTGAACGCATCGTGAAAGAGACCCCTAATGCTTACTCGCCGAATCAATATTTCAACCTCAATAACCCTCAAGCTCACTATGAGACGACAGGCCCTGAAATTTGGGAGGACACGGATGGAAAAATCACTCATTTCGTGGCAGGTGTTGGCACGGGCGGCACCATCAGTGGCGTGGGGAAATACTTGAAAGAGAAAAATCCAAATGTGCAGATAATTGGTGCAGATCCTGAAGGATCCGTATATCATCACTTGTTTTATAATACGGAAGGTGAAATTCATCCTTATCTGATTGAAGGAATTGGTGAAGATTTTCATCCGCCGACAGCTGACTTGAGCGTGATTGATGAAATTATCGTGGTGAAGGACTCGGAAGCTTTTCGTATGGCTCGAGATCTGGCACGAAAAGAAGGAATTTTCGTGGGAAGCTCGTCAGGAGCTGCGATGTTTGCTGCCTTAAAAATAGCTGAACGGCTCAAGGATCAAAAGGACGCCGTGATAGTTGTCTTGTTTCCGGATACCGGAAGAAATTATCTTAGTACCCTGTTCAATGATAATTGGATGAAAGAAAAAGGTTTATTGTGATTTTGGTGTTGATTAGAGGACTAAATCCATTCAATTTCTCTTGAAAATGATGACGAACTCATTTTATCGTTTGAATGATGATGTCATCACTCATTCTGGATATTTAACTTTTTTGGGTGTCTTTTCTTTATCTTTCTTCTTTTTTATCTTCAGTTTTTCCGATCACGTCATCACGTCGGTGATGCGTGGCTTTCAAGCATCAGCATCGCGTCATCCGTGATGCTGCTGTCGTTCCGTGCGTTGCGAGGATAAAAAACGAGTCCTCGTAGGATTACCCCTGGTCACGGGTGTTTTCTCTCTTTTTTATCTTCAGTTTTTCTGAT
>JAJRXH010000606.1 GCA_024276395.1 archaeon | reverse complement strand
CCAATCTCACTTGAGGAAGAAGCTAGCTATTAGAGCATATGAATTAAAGACGCAACTGGCAAGCGCCTTGGCTCCTCATAAGGAACACATCATCATAGCGGCGAGAAAGTTCTTTGAATTAGATTTTGCCTTGATGCTAGGGAAATTTACTAAAACATATCAAATGACATTCCCCGTGTTGAAAGAGCATCCTAGCGGCATTAGATTTGATGGACTGAAGAATCTGTTTTTACAGAAACTAGAACGTGAAGGAAAGTTGATTTTAGAGCCAGTCTCATATTCACTGGGTGAAGTAGGTACAAGGCCAGGAGTGGTTGATGGTGAACGAATTTGCATTCTTTCTGGTGCTAATAGTGGTGGAAAGACAACTTTATTGGTTGCGATAGCACAGGCAGTCATCCTAGCCCAAATGGGATTAGCCGTTCCAGCATCGAATGCTGAAATCGGTGTGTTTGATGAGTTACACTTTTTCAAGAAGGCCACGGGTGAGGCTGATGCAGGTGCATTCGAATCAACTTTGAGGACGTTAACTGGAATGCTTCTGAAAAGCACGAGAAAATTAGTTTTAGCTGATGAAATGGAGAGTATTTCAGAGCCAGGTGCATCTGCACGAGTTATTTCAGCTTTCTTGGATATGTTATATGAGTCTGAAGACTCTTGCGGTCTATTCGTTTCTCATCTTGCCAATGAAATAGCCAATCATTGCAAGCATCCTGTGAGAATCGACGGCATTGAAGCCAAGGGACTTGATCAGCATCTTAACTTGATTGTCGATCGGTCACCTAAGTTTAACTATTATGCTCGGTCCACCCCACAATTAATAGTAGAACGTCTTCAAAAACTCTCAAGTGGAAGGGAAGTTGAGATCTATTCGGAAATCTTGAATAGATTCACAGAATAAAGCACTCACATCTTAGCATCATGGATAATCAATCTTCATCTTTCCTTTTTTATTTGGATTACTCTCATTGCTGTTGCGAAATCTCGATGATACAGGTGCCCATTTCTGGATCATTGATGCAAAAGGGAATGATGGTAGATTGATTTAGACTCAAACAAATGCTGACATCCTCTTTCCACGTGGGAATGTGTGGATTGTCATTTTCTCGGTGTTGTCTTATTTCTCCGATGAGGACATCTTCTATGATAGGTTCATTTAGAAGATAAGCTCTTAAGATGTTAGCACAGACATCATCTTCAACTCTTGGTTTTTCTTTCGTGCCCATTGGAACTAAAGCAACTGATGAATGTCTCTTTTTAATGAATTCTGCTAGGGATCTTGCGTTCCGCAGACTTCCAATGTAAGTGGAGAAGCCTTTGTTCATTGAAGTAACGATTCCCCTTGTTCCATTCGTGGTTCTAAGTACCATGATCTGATCCTTCAAGTTCATCTGAGAAATGAGATGCGGTGAATTATCTTGGTCGAATCCTTTTGGTGGTAGTCCATCTTCTTCACCGACGATCAAGTATCCTTCTCCCTTGAGATCCATTGCTTCTCGAATTGTTTTTACAGGGATGATGCATTTAACTCCCATTTCCAGTGCAATGGTTATGGTTGTTGAGGCTCTAAAAACATCGATGATTACCACGGCCCTGTCAAGTTGTTGTCGTGATAAACTCTTGATTCCACGTTCACCAAATACCGTGATGACATCCATTCTCTCACTTCCCGTCGTTTATAGTAAAAGACCGACTCATATCTTTCGTTCCTTTCAAGTGAATTACAACAAAAGCTTTTTTTTCTATAGGTCATAGTGGTAGTCTGGAGTACTCATCTTCCGCGTGGAGTTGCTAGGATGTTGCGTGTTCTCGCCTTGGAAATAGGTCATAAATTGACTCAATATGCTATGTTAAGTGATGATAAGGTCTTTCCAGCGAACATCCTCGCGGCGGGAACTCGTTTTTTTCCAATATTCAAGAAAAAAGGTGAACTATCTTTATTAGTCAAAAGTATCGTGAGAGATCAGCCAAGACTGATGAAAGACGTGACCGAGGTAGTTCTCTCTTTTGGACCAGATGTTCCACTTCGGATATCGACTCTTAAAGATGTAATTTGGCGATTTGATCTTAGTTTTTCTCAAATTTTTCCGAAGGCTCGTGTTTCTTTCCTGGGGAGAGAAGGAAGAATATTGAATCGCAATCAAGCACTCAATCAAGTAGATATGGTCATTAATAATACATGGCTGACTACGGCGCGAGTCCTAAGCAACAATGTTCCTTCAGCGGTTGTCATTGATGCACGTCCTAGCGTGACCGATATTTCAGTAATCAAGGGACATGCTGTTCTGAATAAGGGAGTGAATGATTCTGAAAGGATAAGTTTGGGAGAATTAATTCCAATCGGAGTCACTACCACGCCATTAAATGCCTTCGTGAAGCAGCTTCCAAGCAATGGCGTGTGGTTGACGGTAGATCTTGAGGCTCCTGCGTTAATTGGTGATGTTTTACGTCAGAGTGGTGACTTGCCAGAAGAATTATACCCACATTGGCTTAGTCCAGACGGAAAAGGTACCTCAATTAAGGCCTGTAGGGAACGACTTACGAGATTTGCCCGTCTATCTGGGGAATTACAGACGCCATATCAAGTTTCAATGCTCGTGAGCTACATCAAGGAGCTATGGTATCAAGAAGTCATTAAAGGTCTCATTCAAGTGCTGTCACGGAAATCAGTCCAGCCAATTGAAAGAGGAATTGCAATTGGCCCTGGTTCTGCTCTTGCTGTCAATCTTTTTCACCGTGTGGGAATTTTTCAGGCTCATGATTTTGCCTACCCGTTGAATCCTACCAGAAAATTGGCAAGTCCTTCTATCTTTCTTGCACAATACATTTTGGAAGGTGAAGTTCAGTTCAGTGCGCAGAATTAAAAAATAAACACTCATTGCCAAAATTTGAAAGACTGAATGCCATTAAATGAAGTGATTTTCATGATGAGTGGTGATATGCAAAAACGAATGGCATTAGCTCGCCACTTGGTTGAAGAAGGATGCGTGAAAAAATATGTCATTTATCGCACTCCAGAAGAAGGTTATTTTGCTGTGATCACTAGATATGTCGTGGTTGGTGAGCGTTCTGAGTATTTAGTCGGTTGGGACGTGGAAATGGGCAGGTCTGTTTGTTGCACGTGCAAGGATTATCTTGTTAACGTGTTGTTTGGAGATCTAACAGCTTGCAAGCACATGCTAGCTGTTGAATTGGCGGTAAAAGAAGAAAAAACAGATGTGTTTTATCTCACTCCAGATGAATATCGTCAGATTAGGAATGGATTTCTTAACTTGGATGTGTGATATGGAATTCTCTTGTTAAGTAAGAATGATTACTCGTTGGATGTACTTGGTAATTTTGAAGTGTTTGGTGAAAAAAATGAAATTAGCAAGGGGTCATGAACCTTTTACAGTAACTTTTATCACACTAATCATGATGACGACTTTGTTGACAGTCATATTTCGTCTCGATGGTAAGATTTTTTTCGTTGGAGTAATCGTGTTGTCTGCCATCGAAATTTTCATTTTATTTTTCCATCGAGATCCAGAACGGAGTGTTCCTTCACTACCTGAAGACATCATCTTGTCACCAGCGGATGGTAAGATTCATGAAGTGATTCAAGGTGCAACAGAGACAGTAATACGAATTCGGATGAATGTCTTGAATGTTCACGTGAATCGAATGCCTCTTACTGGGACAATAAAGGAAATAAAGGAGATTTCAGGGAAACATTGGCCTTTTTTTGGATTTATCAATCGTGGGACAATTGCCAATGCCAGAAAGGTGACAACAATTACCAGTAAATGGGGTTATTATGAAATCATTCAGATTAGTGGTTTTTTAGCGCGAAGATGCGTGATTTACCATCCAGTAGGGACCACGATTCAACGTGGAGATAGGTTTGGAATGATTCGTTTTGGATCAGAAGTGGATGTAAGGTTCAAACAATTTAAGTGCAGCTTGGAAATACTGGTAAAAAAAGGTCAGCTTGTAAAAGCTGGGCAAACGCCCATAGCACGGATAATTAGTGAGGAGACGAATTACCGTGAGAAGTGAAAGTTCCATATCTATCTACTTGAATAAGTACATCGTTCTTGCATTTTTTTTTACGTTTTTAAATGTAATTTCTGGTGTTGGTGGGATTATTTTTTCCCTGAATGGGAACTCGGTATTAGGTTTTCAGTTACTGATATTAGGGGCAATTTTTGATTTTCTGGATGGATTTCTAGCTAAAAGAGCCCCAAAAACTACCACAATGGGATTTTATGCAGACTCCTTTGGTGATGTGATTACTTTTGCCTTGTTGCCTGCATATTTAGTCATTACCGCCTATCAATCGATGCATTATGATATTACTTGGTTTCTGCCTCCCACGGTAGTCATTGCAGCTTTCTATGCGATTTGTGGCTGGTTCCGCTTGGTACGTTTTGCAGTTAAGCCAAGTGGGAATAAATTTGAGGGACTTCCATCGCCAGCGGCAGCATTATTGGTTGGCTCATCAAGTATCTTAGTTATCTTGGATAAACCAAAAATTTTGTCGATGATAATAGATAATGGCTGGTTATTTTCCGCATTGATAATCATTACTGCTATCCTAATGGTGACTACAATAAATTATCCTAGTCCCAAGCGCAAGGCGAAATCAGATCTAATTCTGATTGGTGTTGCTGGTCTAGTCGTGTTATCTTTTGTCATCTTTCCAAATTATCTGTCAGTCTCCTTAATCATGGCGATTTCACTACTTTACACCTTTGTGGGTCCTTATTATTATAAAGAAACCGAGAAGCTCTTGCATACACGCAGCACCTTAAGCTATAAAAAAGGCGAATGAGTTAGCATTAAGTGGGTAGAGGCAATGGTTGATCATCTTTCTGAAATAAATAGCCTAAACATAACGGATGATGCCTCATCAGAAGAAATTGATGTTAGTGAGGTGCCTGATTGGTTTTCTTTGATTCAATTTCCAGATGACACGAGGATCACGTTAACTGAGAAAGGGAGAAGGTTTGTCTTTGATCGATATGAGCCAGTTAAGGATATCATTAGTCGTTCCACGTGGAGCCGATATCGTTCCGATCCGAACATGTCGGTGCGACTGAGTACCATAAAATTATTCATTACTCGTGAAGAAGATTTGCTTGTTACATCATTTCTAGTTACTTCTATTGGCACTCAAAAAGTCCAATTATCCATTCGATTACCAGTAAAAGTACATGGTAGTGGACTGACGAAGTTATTGGCACACGTGTGTCTTTCTCGTGGTATCATTCAAAGCGGAATGTTTCAGTCAGAAAGTGAAGAAAAGACAAAAGCTTTCATTTTCGCCTTCAAGGAAGTATTTAATGTTGACCTTCAGTATAGCGTGAATGCTCGGGGATTTTATGTTAAAATTCCCAGGCCCATCATTCAAGCAATTATCAAGCTGTTTACTGGTGAAGATGATGCCTCCATTCCTAAAATAATTCGTTCCTTGAAGAAGATGGACTATGATAGCATTTTAACTTTCTTGAATACTTGGTTTGCCTATTCTCGAATCTATCGATATGAGAGTGATTCTTCTAAATTATTCATGTTTAGGGTGAATGATGAATCCAAGGCCGTTGTGGAACTTTTGGAACATGTTGGAATCGACTTGGAGAATGGAACCATCAAAGCAGAAGGCGTGTATGTTCCCGTATATATTGTTCCTAATACCATTAAAAATCGTAACATTTTCAAGTTGAGTATGGATGAAGCAAAAGGTGCTGCCTATTTATTTGATGAGTTAACGAGCCTGTATCAGGAATTGATTAATAGAGATGCACGAATACGTAAGTTAGAAGAAATCAAGACAAAACTGGAAAATCAACTAGCAGCGTTATTGGAACAGCAGCGAAGAAGTCAACCAATAGATTCCATCTATTATGAGAAAGAAATCTTGCGTTTAGAACCACAAATTGAGGAATTAAAGAGAATTCTAGGGCGACTGCAAGAAGAAAGTCGACAGTTGGCCCAGATATTGGAGCAACGCTTAGAGAAAAAAGAGTCACCAGCTAGTTCACGACTTCTGGTAGAAGATTCTATTAGGATTGATTCTGATGAAGTGGCCAGTCTGCCATCATTGGAAGTAAAAGAATTAAGATCTCGTGAGCAAGATGAAGATGAATACATCGAGGCAAAATCTGAATCTTTATATGATATTCTCAATCAGTTTGCAGACAGATATGGCGAATTGCATGATGAACTAAGTAAGTTCCAAAAGTTAGTTCGTGAAAATAGGCAATTAAGATCTGAGATAGGAGATTTGAAACGTAGACTAGCAATGTATGAGGAACAGTGGGAACAACAAAATGAATATCGTTACTCTCAAGTATCCTCTGTCAAGGCGAGTTTGTTATCCCGTTCGATTCTTAATTGGGCTAAAATG
>JAJRXH010000605.1 GCA_024276395.1 archaeon | reverse complement strand
GAATTCTTCATTATTATCAAGACGATTCACTGAGCCAGATAAGAGGTGGAATTCCTCATTACTGACAGTCGTTCCTTCTACCTTCTTTCGTCTTGGTTCTTGGTAAGCATCAACGTGCCCCCGATAATAGCCAACATGATCGACTAATATCACGTTAATATGGTATTCCGCATCCGTATCATGACGAACACGATACGTGGCGAGCTCCATCCCAAGAAAGCGCTGATGTGACTCTCTTGAGAGATAAGTTTTGGGGTTATTAATGTCTAATGCCATGGATTCATTACACAGCTTGCAGCGGAAAATAGTTTTTCTTGTCGCCATTTTTCATCAACCACGAGCTGAATTTCCTCCATTTCACGGAATTTTTGAGGCGGATGAAAGATGAACTTGGGGAAATTTAATTCAAATGTCTCTTTTTGAGAGCAGTGACACCAGACATCCGCCAACAACTTCCTAATGTGTGGCTAAAGGAGGCATCACGCTCTCTGTTGTCACCATATCCAACAGATTGATATCAATCATCATCTTATCATTCAACCAACCAGAAAACATCAATGCTATCCGAGGCTGGTATGAGGAAAGAGGCAATTGAACGGACACTTGAAAATTCTCCTTGAAAAAGCAAGAGTTGTCGTCAAAACCTATCATCAAATCAATCTTACCTACTTCAAAAAGATTCACGGAAGAACCACGTGAAATACAGGGAATGAAGGAGGTGAAACATGTTAACGATAACCTTTCCAGAAATAATTGTCCATCTGTCCGCTACCAGATTCTCTAATTTTTCAGAACGGTTATGTTGACACGAAATGACTCCGTCAGAATAAGCATCTATCAGTGTTTAACAGCTGTCAGCCAGCTAGTCCTTTAGAAAGTTTCTTCATCTCGATTTTATTAAGCACATCATTCATTAAATGTTTTTTCATTGCACGAGAACATAAGGAAAAAATAGAGAAGCTGAGAGTGAACTACCCTACCTTGACGGACGGGGCTTCATGAGGAGCTCGCCCGCGTAGATGTACGAGAATGGTCCTCAACATCGTCATTTCATCCTCAAATCAAGTGGAGACTTCAAACATCAAGAAGAATGGGATTATCCAGCTGGATTGGTGTGGACTAAAGTAGTTATTGTTGCTGAAGGGTTGAATGGTTGAAAATTACAAGATTCAAAGGATTACTCAAGAACTCGAATGAAAATTGACTTCAAAAAAAGAGTCATTATGATTTTTTCTTTTATATAGAAAGGGGAAAATGATCTTCTCTGTTCAGAAAATTAGATAAAACTGAATGGCGCTGGGGGTGGGATTCGAACCCACGCGTTCACGAAGAACACGGGCTCTCCAGGCCCGCGCCATACCTCTAGGCGACCCCAGCAATCTGACTTCATTGAAACAATTATCTATTTCTATTTACATCTTTCATCACGTGGTTTTAAGTGATTTTTGTTAAGTTATTGACTCGCTCAAGACCGTGGGAACTCTTTCATAGCACGGGTAGTGCACCTCATTCTGAGAATTGCAATCAACTATTGGCGATGTTAAATGAGAATGGTGATGAAAAAAAAAGTAGATGCCGTGAGACGAGTGGTCTGGCCTAAAAACTGGAGTAAGCAGGAACAATGACGTGAACGAGATCATCATGATCATGACCGAGAACATGATCAAAATTTACCCTCGAAAATCGGACCTAACCAAGTAATTTGACCCAGTGGAAGTGGACATGACTAATTTTGAAGATCATCACGATCCAAAAAGGGAGATCTTGAAAGATGAGATTTCTTGACACGAAAATGTTCCTCCAAGCTGTGTTAGTTCCTCGACGACCTCTTAGTGAGAGAGATACCTATCAAGGAGGCCATCAAAGCCATCATCACGAGAATTAATCAGGGAATGGAACAAGTCGTGACAAGTATCGTCCATCTCAGGGAGACTGCCAACGTGTTGGAGCGGGCTGCAAATAACACTCTACCAGTGAACTAGTAAAAGATGTGCTACTAACGAACACGTAACTGTGATG
>JAJRXH010000604.1 GCA_024276395.1 archaeon | reverse complement strand
TGGTGCCATGGAAAATTGGGGTGCCATTCTCTACCGTGAAGATGCCATGCTTTTTGACCGCAAGACTACCTCTTTCCGTGGAAAGAAACGAATCAGTGAAGTCATTGCTCATGAAATTGCTCATCAATGGTTTGGCAACTTGGTTAGTCCATTGAAATGGAAGTACATTTGGCTTAACGAAAGTTTTGCCACATGGTTCGCTTACAAGATTGTAAGCAGCCTTTATCCCAAGTGGAAATTATGGAATGACTTCATTTTGGGCCAAACAATAGGAGCTCTCTATCGTGACTCTTACCTCGAGGATGTTCCCATTGAATTGCCAGGTGATGATGATAGCACTCCCGAGTTCAATCTTAGCATCATACCCATCATTTATAACAAGGGTGGAACCATCCTTCGAATGCTTGAAGATTATCTCGGAGAAAAATCTTTTCGTGAGGGACTACGATACTACATGAAAAAGCATCAATACGGTAATGCCAGTAGTGAAGACTTGTGGAAAGCACTAGAAGAAGTCACGAAGGAACCTGTCGTCAACTTGATGAAGAGTTGGATTGAACAACCCGGATTCCCCCTCATTAATGCTTCCCTTGAAGGCAATGAACTAGTTCTTCATCAACAACGATTTACTTATTTACCCAATGAATCAGAGCAACTTTGGATCATCCCAATCAAGATGAAACTCTTCTATGAAGATGGTAGTACAAAGATCAAGCGATTCTTAATGAAAAATCGGGAAAAACGGGTGAAAATAGACGGAGCCATTGCTGTAAAAGTGAATTTTGGTCAGGCAGGTTATTATCGCGTGCAATATTCTGATGATCTCTTGAAAAAACTGGGTAATCTCATTCTAGAGAGGAAGTTATCCCCCATTGATCGTTGGGGCATCCATAACGATTTCCACGCACTCAGTGTGGGTGGAGAACACGCGCTTGATGAGTATCTAGGATTCATTGAGAACTATTTCTTGAAAGAGACGGATTATCTTCCAGCCATTGACATCCTCTACCGTTTAACCAGCCTTTACATTTATTTCAAGAATACCAATAGTTATTCGAAAATCAAAGCCGTTGCCACGAAGTTCATTGACAATCTTCTCAAGGAAATTGGATTAGAACCTCAGCCAAGAGAAAGCCCTCATCTTAGTTCACTTCGGCAGGATGCATTATCTGCCGCTGTCATCTACGAACTAAGTGAAGTTCGTGATTTTTTGCTGGAGAAATACCAACATTACAAGAAAACTGGCAATATCCATCCAGATTTAAGAATACCAGTGTTGTTGGCTGGAGCAAGTACCAATGATGATGACGAGTTTGAATGGATGAAAGAACGCCATGGAAAGACAGATCTTGAGCATGAGCGTGTAGCTTTCCTTCAAGGATTAAGTGCCTTCCAAAAAGAGTCTTTAATTAAGGAATATCTAGAATTCGTGCTAAAAGAAGTGCCGATGCGTAATCAAGGTAGGGCAGTCACTTTCATTACAATGAATCCAGCAGCTCATCAGCATGTTTGGCCTTGGTTCAAGAAACATCAATCCATCTTTCAAAAAATTCATCCCAACATCCATGAATCAATGTTAATGGCAATCATTTGGCATGCGTTCTTCCCTCACAAGGATGAAATAGCCCAACTCTTGACTGAGTACATGAATCAATACCCACGCTTTAAGGATTCTATCAAGCTTGGGTTGGAGATAATGGAAGTGACTGACAAGTTCATTCGTTCTAACTCATGATCAGGCATTGCTTGGAAAATTAAAAAGCAGATTGGGATTCTTCTCCCTTTTTTTCTATTTTAAGGATCATTTCCTGAATTTCATTTATTCTTAACGTGGCATCCATAATTGCTACTTTTCTAAGGTGTATCAAGAAAAAAAGATGGATAATCCAGGAATCACGCTAAGCACGCAAAAGTACTATGTATTGAGAATAGGCAAGTAGTTAAGGTCAGTGATCCCAGCAAGATTGACAAGTAAAGGATGACCCTAAAATTAGGTAAGTAATTTGAAACCCACTTGCACTTGTCCTGTGATGATCAGATGAACTGAATTACTTTCTAAACTTATCAATTAATTAATAACAACGAGTTCTGAGCTGAATGTACCCTCAAGTAAGAGAAAATGTGGCTTATGAAAAGCATCCATTGCGATAGATCACGTAAAAGTATTTTTTCCATTTTTCTAGGATTTTCATTATTTTTCAAGTGTAAAATTCCCATTCCATTGCAAAAAAAAGTTGAATTCATCTTTGATTCGCGAAAGGGCTCTCAGAAATCACGTAACGGTTGGGAGGTGAATGCGTTTATATATGGAATTGAATTGAAATGACTTGAGCGGTATCTTGCAATGAAAACCGCAACCTCCCAAAAATTTATATAAAAAGGACGGAGATATATGCAAAAAAACTCCATATCTAAAAAAATATTTGTTACCGTAACATTGTTGATGCTATTGCTAGGTGCATCTATGATGGTAGGTCTCAATGCTGCTGTAGTCCAGAATGAGGTGGCCGTGGAAGTAGGGGATGCCTTCACGTTCGTGGTGAGTCGTTATAGTTTATCCCTTACACAAAATGCAGAGACGGTTAGTGCAGATCAATTCACTATAAATGGTTCAAATCCGACAAATCCTGGTCCAGATGCCAAATTCACGATCACGATCAAGGAAATAAGTGGTGGATTTTTCGGAACCACGCTCACTTATGAAGTGCAAGTGGGCTCAAGTAAAGTGAATGCCACCTCCAGTATCTTTTCCGCATTGTTCATCATGTTGTACGGTTATGTTCCATTCTTCTACCTAACCTTGGTGACCAGTGGTGGAAAATTCACGACATCTGATATCAACACTGATATTGAAGACTTTCTTCCATATGCATTTCCAGTTAATGGTAGTCAAGATCAATTATGGGATACGCTAGCGCAATCGTTTGAAAATCAATCGACAACTAAAAAAGATGATGATAGCAACTTGAAATTTGAAACAAAAAGCAGTAGGAACGACGGTAATTTTGAAGGATACATTAACATGGAAGGCATCGCGAAAAATCAGACAACGGATGACTCTTTAACCTTTAACAGCAAGATGCGAATAGTTTATGAAATGAGCACGGGTGTATTACAAGGATTTAAGACGGAGAGTAACATTGAAGGTGTGATCAACGGATCAGAAATGAAGATTATCACGGATGTTGAGATCGAGCGTGAAGGTTATGAGATTGAAGGCTTTGGTGGTGGCCTGTTAGGTTTAGGTATACCAGGCTTTGGGCCAACAATGGCCTTGTTAGCACTGCTGGTCGGAATTGGTGTTGTTTCCTTTCAAAAGAAGAAATACAAAAAATGATTCAATAACTGAGCATTAGCTACTTTTTTACTTTTTTTCCCTTTTCCTTTCGTCGGTTTTCCCCGTTGGATCATCATATCAGTGATTCTTCCGAAGTTCTTATTTTTTCAATCAAGGGACTAAAACGATTTGGATTACGGAAAGGCATGCTCTGCCCGAGGAAGTCGTCATTTATGGGTAATTTGGGAATGATGAATCTGACTTTTTTAGTAATCAACTAGGATTTATCGATGAATGCGGTTTCTCAAGTGAATGGAGAAACACGTGCATTTCTCGATAGCCATTCGAAAAAATCTAAAATAGCTTTTCCACGTGTATTAACTAATCTAAAGATAATTCTCGAATAAAATGAGTTTGTCTTCTCGTCGATGCCATTTCATCAGGTGGAGCGCTGGGTTATAATTATACTGATAATCTTCATTAAAGGAGGCCCATGGAATGAGATAGTATTGGATGTCACTTGGAAACAATCTTATTTGTTCTAAGAGTTTGATTACTTGTGCATCACCCACGCTCAGGTATGCAAACAGCATTTCGTCAGAGAGGAAACTTACGCAGCGAGGAAGACGCGCCAAGGCGGATTCAATTGCTTTCAAGTTATAACTGTCATCACTAAAAAAAAGGACAATGAAGCGGTGATCCATTCCAATTCTCGTAAACAATGGAAAGTAATACAGGAAATCTTTGTTCACAAGATAATGCATGAGCCTTGGAACGGAAATTCGATGAATGCCAGTTGCCTTAGACAATAGAGAAAATGTCGTCATTGGATTGTTTGGGTCAGAAAAATATTGGATTAATCGCATACAATTATCAGATAACTTCAAAGTTTGCTCCCAGAGGGGACTAAGATTGAGGGTCATTGCGTTGGTTGGCTCAAAAATCATACTAAAATCAAAAGTAATGGGATATGCTGCCTCATTAACTCCCTTGTGCAAGTAATGGAGGTTTGAAGTCACGCGCAGCTTAGTTAAGTACCATAAGCCTACATCATCTAGTTCATCCAAAATTGAGCCATAGAGAGGCAATTGAATGATTCCATGAACGTGTGTCGTGTCTAGGCTCTTGAAAATGTTGTCAAGACCTCTTGTTATGGGACGTTTTCCCTTTGTTTTCATCTTGAAGACAAATGAAAATTCTAACTCTGGATGAGCATCCAAAAGAGCTTGATATTCTTGCATGGACATTGGAGGAAGATAAAAGGTCTGAAATCCCAGTTTTGATGCGTCCACGTTGAATTTAGCACGCCAAATGGAGTTCTTGTTCAATCGGGCTAAATAACGGTTGAATTGTCCTGTATTCTTGGACAATCCCATAAGTCTTAAAATTCGTTCTCCATGGTTAAGAGTAATGCTCTTTTCGAAATGTGGGAAAAAAGAGACCGTTTTCAGAATCAAGACATCGTGTTCAGTTAATGGGAGTGGGATTTTTCTTCCTTCTTCGAGTAACCACCCAATAAACGTGGTGGCATCAATTATTTCTCGTGGAGATTCATGATCTTGGAGTGAATTAAGTCGTAAAAAAGATTTTATTCTTCTTAGAATTCGGAATAACAGGTAGGAATGTGAATACATATAAAAAGTATGGGGAATGTGAGCAACTATCACGGTGGTATTATGAAACTTTAGCAGGTAAGGTGTATCGCAATACTTCACGAAAGAGAGGTCATGGTCAATGTAGGCTTCATCCGGATCTAATAGGTCTGGATTAGTCTTCACCATCCGAATGAATTTATTG
>JAJRXH010000603.1 GCA_024276395.1 archaeon | reverse complement strand
CTGGAAGGATATGGATTTCCAACCGGTTAGTGCCCCACCAAATGACCCAGAAATACCTTCCATTACCATTAACTTGAATGAACAGCTGATTACCGTGTACTTGCCAGAAAATTGTGGTTTAGTGACGAGTCGCACGATTAGTCGTCGTGTTGATTCAATCGTGAGAACGGGAATTTATACGCCTGAGGATCCACCACGTCGCGTGGGGATGAAATTCAAGGTAGAAATCCTCGGGTCCAAGGAACGCATTAGTCCAACATTGTTGGTATCTGGACATGAATACAGTAAAGGGAAAACTACCGTGGAACAAGAAGAATCGGTAGTTTCCACGGCTAGCCCGTTTGTTACAACATCACCACCCACCTCGACAAGTCTGACACCATCAGCCTCATTTGAAACAACGGAAAGTCCCGTCTCAACAGCATCTCCTCAGCCACCTTTACCAGCTACCACGCCAGTTGAGCCAGTTGTCGAGCCGAAAACTCTTACATCTTCATTATCTTCTGTCGTCACTCCTCCATCTGAGCCCTTTGCTGTTGAAAGTCCACTTTCCACCAGAAAAAAGATAACAGTGTCTCGTCTTCTTGGTGAATTAATCTTGGAAGTTTTGAAAACTTGTGATGACATTTATCTTACTAGGTTGGAAAATAACAAGTATCACTTGGAATCAGAACATGGAGCGATTGTCTTCCATCTCGATGGTACGTCGAATCAATTCGAAGTCTTGGAAACTAGTCGCCTTCCAGAGGATTTAGAGAAAAAAATACTGTCTCTCGCGCCTAAAAAAGGTTTATCGCTTGAATGATTGTCTCATTCGCATGAATTGATCTAACTTGACGTGATTATGGGAAGAATTTTTTTCATTCTTCTATTTCTTTAGTCGCAGCTTCAATGGCCTCGCAGCAGGCTGTTGCTTCTTCCAGTACAGGTGGTATGATGGTAAGTCGTTGTTTCTGTGCCCATTCAATGGTTTCTTTTATTAGAGAACCACAACATCTACCTGCAGGATTAGTAATGGCACAATCTTTTCCTTTGTTAGCCGTGGTAAATTCTTGAATGTCCTTTAGGGAATCACAACATTGCTTGATGAGTAATTCTTCGAGTATGGTTTGTTCTAACACGCCCATACAGTAGCACAGTGGTCGTCCGTCTTCTTGAATGTGCATCTTGTGTGCTACGGGTGCTCTCACATCGTCCTTTCCGAAGTAATATTTCTCTTGGTTGTTGTAATATATAACGGGACAATCTACGACATCACACATGTAATATCCTTCTGTTTTCACTAAATTCCAGTATTTTGGGAATACGTGGTTAGTTAAGGTCTTTTGTCTCATTTTTTTTCCTTTAGTCAAGCTCAGTGGGCATAATTCTGGATGTTCTTGAGGATTTACTCCTACTTTTGGTATCTCTATCTCAAAACTTAGAATCTTTCCACTTACTGACATGACGATCCGCTTGATTGTCTCACTCATTTTTCCTTACACCAAGTAACTTCTTATGAATCGTCATTTATATAAGTTATTCTTGATACGATTGAATCTCTCTCAATCCTGTAACTCGTTTCTGTCAAGATGATTCTTGAAATCATCCTTTTTTAAGGAATTAAAGATTTTTATAAGTCTTTTGTCGTCAATATTTTAACAAAATGGGGTGCAGCAAGTTTAGTCGTGGAGACAACGTGATCAATGTTGAAGGATTCCTTCACGAGTTCTCCGAACTCAACATCAAACATTCGCACGACCGTGATGATGTTCATGTTCATTTTTTTGGCGATCAAGGCAATCTTGAGATTTAGGAGATCATTGTCAGTCAGAGCAAGTATGGCGCGAGCTTTTGATATGTTTGCCTTTTCTAGGTTAGTCATTCGCTCACCTTTTCCAACTATTAAAGGAAAACGGTATTTCTCTTGATAATCTCTTTTTAGGTCAGAATCCTTGCTTTCTAAGGGATCAATACCAATGAAATCAAGATTTGTCTGAGTGGCAAGGAATTCTACCACTCTTAGCCCAACGTTTCCTAATCCGATGATGATTATATGATTCTCCAACTCTTTAGCCATTGATTCATTCCACTCCGTTGAAGTGATATCGCGTAACTTGAGTGATTCCCCTAATTTTGCCAAGCCTTCTGCGATTAACGTGACAGCTATGAGGGGATAAAAAATCCAAAGCATCTCTAGGAAGAGATCATCTTCTGGAAAAGGCAAGGTCGCTGCGAGGAACATCAATGCCATGCTTTCATGAATGGCTCTTGGAATGGAAATATGGTACTTCCACCGTAATGAAACGGTACCCACTGTCATTGAAAGCATGAATGCCAGCAAGACAAACTTGAAATTCTTCGTTATGATGACTAATTCTCTTAGATAAACACGAATTATCCGTCTTTTGCCATTCAAGAACATCACGGTCCCTTAGATATATGGTGAGAACATTTTTATTGGATGCTCACTCAAGAGAACTTGAAAGGGGTCTATTGCCCATCACTTGATGAAGAGGTCTTGAGGTCGATGAGGAGGACTTGTCAAATTCTTTCGCATCCCATGGGTCCCTGAGATTGATGTTTCGTTCTTTTTTAGTGATGATTATGGCTCTCGCTTGAATCGCGGTCCTGCTTATAGCACCACTTGTCCGAGTCCTGCTTTAAGTTTTTCCTCGGGCAATTGTCATCCAACTTCTTCTTCAG
>JAJRXH010000602.1 GCA_024276395.1 archaeon | reverse complement strand
TTAGAAGAATATGAGACACTAGTGGATGAATTAGTACAGTCTGTGCGGGCAGAGATGCTTCCTTATACTCGAGCGCTTTACTTGTTTGGTTCTTATGCAAAGGAATTAGATCAATTGGGTTGCATCATTCCAGGGATTAGTGATGTTGATTTGCTTTGGATCATTGACTTGAGCGGCGTGGCACATACAGAGGATGACTTGTTAGCCCACTATCAAGTCATCATTGATCTCGTGAGTCAAATCACGTTAAATCCTTTGTATTCTACCTTGCTTGATCTTACCATTCTAGAAAATCGGCAATTGCCCACGAGAATAGGAATGGAATTTGATCCTGTACTTTTGCACGCAGCTAGCCAAGGTCGTGCTTTGGTAGGGAAGCCCATTCTGAAAAATCTTCACTTTTCGGAGAGTTACGTCAAGAGAGCGGCACGAAGTCGCTATTACCGTGCCTACGAGTTGTTTCATCACCTGTACATTTACAATAGTTATCAATTGGCAGAGTTGATCCAAGATATCGCGGTCACCATTTTGGATATGGGCCATTCAATTTTGGCACTAAAAGGCCATTTTGACATCGTGAAAAAAGAGATTCCAGATGTTTTTCAAAATATAATTGAAGAAGAGGAGATTTCTAGTTTAGGTGTTTTAGAGGATGCCATAAAAATTAGGATGGGAATGAGGGATGTTCATCTCAAGCGATTCATCAAGAAAGCCATTCTATTTTCCCAACAGACTTTTGATTTTGTTCAATCTCCAGAAATTATATGATTTCGATTGGTTCAAGTTTTTTCTTTTGCCATTTCCCGTGTTTTTTCTTCTTTATTGGCGTTTTGAGTCTTTTTTTCTTCTGAATTTCTCTTCTGGAGATGAAGGGAATGTAATTCTTTTTGGAGGTTAACGAGAGCGTTATATCCTAGAAACCACGTGATGAATGCAAGAACACTGACTATCAGGCTTTTCATTCCCCAAATTACGGTAAACAAAAATAATGAGTTAGTGTCAAGCCCATCATAAAATGATAATGCATTGATTTCATTAGTAATGGTTCGAATTATATTAGCACCGTCGGTGACTGTCGGAGTTAGAGGTTGGAAAGACAATATTAGAATGACGAAAAACACTAAGTCAACTACGGCAGTGCTGATGAAAAATAACTTGATTTTTTTCCAATTTTCACTGCAGGTTATCGTGAAATTGTCAATCTTTGATTTTACGGATTCAATGAAAAATGGGATTGCAATTAACCCGAAGTCAGTGATTCCTCTTACAATGAGGAGAACTGGCCACCAAACACTAAATGCCCATAGGATGCGTGCAAGGTCCTGGATGACAACGACGGGTACACCAACACTCTCAAAGTTCCAGACACCTAATGCTAGTCTGATGATGTACCAGGCATTTTTTTGTCCGGTTAAAATCTGCAGCGACGCTCTGAACATGAACATCGGTACTGACCAGAATGCGATTAAAATTCCAATGGTACGTGCTTGTGTTTTAAGATCTTCATCATCGAAAAATCTTCCCAGAGCATGAAAGCCTATTCCCACCATCAAAAACCCAAATAAATCTAGCCAGCTGTTTAATATTATCAATGTATTGGCAATGGGAGAAAGGAAGTCAAGTTGAATGATGATTGTGCTCATTAGAAGCACGGACAATACGATGAAAATTTGTTCGCTCATTAATAAGTAGATGCCCCATGGTAAGAGTTTATCACGCCAACTCATACTTGATATCCTCCTACGAATCCTCAAATCATCTAGAGAAGAACATCACGAGATCTGTTATTGAGAGTTTGTCTTTCCCTCCTCCTAAATCATCTCATTCTTCTTCTTCACTTTTTTCCTCTTGGATCCTCTTTAGATCCTTATCTAGTTGAAAATCTATTTTTCGTGATTCCTTTGAGAATATTTCTTCTGCTTTTTGGATATCTTCACTGATTGCTTTCTTGATTCTTTGTGGACTGAGCTTTCTTACGACTTTAGAGCTCGCACGGACGGATGAGGGTAATCTTTCGTCAATTTTCCTCATTTCACTGGTGGCCGGATTCTTGAAGATTGGCAATTGTCTAATTTGTTGAGTTGCCCTTAATATTTCTTCTCTCAATGCGGCGGCAGCTACCGTATCCTCAATTTGTTCCATAGAGAGCATGTGTGCTTCATCGACCTCGGAAGCAAGGTGTTGTGGTAGCGTTAGTCCGCTTTGCTTCGCAATGAGATCAAGATCTTCAGCAAACGTTTCAAACGTGCTTAAATCGAATATTTCTTCTTTTTCCAAGTATCGTTCATACTTCTGATAAAACTTTCTTCCAATTTCCTTGGCAAGATGATTAATGCTCCTCGTTTCCTCTGTATCTGATATGATCACAATGGTTAGGATTCCATAACGTCGGAGATGCACGGATAAATCTCCTAACTTGATGAAAGTAGGAAATCTTCCAGTAACCTCGTGCATTACATCAACAATGCCTATGATTAAACCAGAGAAGAGGGTATCCGGGAATCTCAATCCAGAATAAGACTTACTGAATAAGCAGCTTCCATTTTCGTGAATGACCCAGCAATAATGAAAAAGAGGTTTCATTGAACTTTGTTCCATTTCTTGTTGGGCTTTCTTGATCATTGTTGCAGTGATCTCAAAATTACTTCCAGGTTTGTTTGTCTGACGTGCAATCATCACGGCACGTCGTGCGATATCCATCCCATGGGAAGACAATAATTCGTTCAGGGTAGCAATTGCCATCTTGCTTAATTTCATTCTTGAGTCTATTTTTTGAAAGATTGACTTGATTTCTTGCCTTGTGAAGTAGGTTTTATCCATCTCATTTAAATTTACACTTAATTCTCGGGAGTACGTGTTTGACATGTCTTCTGTGCCTCAATCACGTTATTTTGGTCTTGTATCGCGGCCGTGATATTTTTCTAATCAATTGCGTGAGGTCAAGATTCCTTTTTGGAATTTCTTGGAGTAATATATGTCTTGTTGTTTTGGGAGCGAATAATTTTTTTGAGAGAGCAGCTTTGATGACATCAGATTTGTTAGGTGTTCTTCTTGCCAGAAAAAACGTCTTTCTTTCAGTTGCAGTCGTGATGGCGTTTTCTAGTGTCGGAAGAAAGTCAATCCGGCCACCTAAATCTTTCAGCACATCTATTACCTTTCTTTGTGCAACTGGAATCACGTAACCCTGTACAGAAGGCAAGTTGATGGTTTTCCAAGGAATGAATATGAAATAATTTTTGATCTCCTCTTGTTCTTGGAGTTCTTGCTCCAAGCGATATCGACTTAACTTTATTTCAATAGGAGTCACGCCAAGATTAGATTTCAATTCTTCGAGTGCCCAGTCCCATGAGAAACTCCATTGCATTGTTGGATACCACGTTCCGACTTGGATGTTATGATTGTCCACGTATCTCGTGACATAAGCTGGTATTTTCTTGGCACCAAGTTTTCTAAGGGCGGCCACGCGGTGATGTCCATCCAAGATGATGTAATGCGGATAACTTACTAAAATAGTGCCATTAGACAGTTTTCCTTCCTTTATTGCGGCAATTATTTCTGGAAGTCGGGATTCTAAGATTTCTTCATGCGGCTTAAGTTTATTTATTGGGATTTTCTCAAAACGCCCCTCCAACACTTGTCGACCTTGCGATGGAGATGTTGTCGAAGATTTCTTCATATCAAGACGCCTTTTTTCCTTACTACTTACGAGGGACAACGTTTTTGCCGACCTTTCGCTCATTAGAACATGCAAATCGAGATGGAGATGTGGAAATCTGCTAGATACAGTTACATCTGGGTTGATGGAAAGAGAAAAAAGATCATAGTTGTTTAATCTTAGTCAGTATTCTCTGTTTTAACCAATCAAGCGCGGCCTCGACATTAAAACCAGTTTTTGCACTGGTTGGCATGATGGAGTAGGATTGTCCTTGAACTTTATGAAGATCCAATGCTCTGGCCACTGCACCAGGGCTTACTGCCGTGGGAAGGTCTTGCTTGTTTGCCAAAATTAAGATGGGAATATCCTCGACCATGGGATTATTGATCACGTGCTTCCATAATTCTTCCTTGGCTTCTGGAAATCTTGGAGGATCTGCTGAATCAACCACGAAGACGACTCCCATGGACCCAGCCATGTAAGATGACCATAAGTTATCTCGAAAGGTTTTCTGGCCTCCAATATCCCAGGCTACAAACTTGATTTCTCCAAGCTCAAATTCATTGACGTCCATCCCCATGGTACGATGATCGGCCGCAGAGAATTCTCCCGTGATTAATCTACGGATGAGAGTGGTTTTTCCCGCGCGATCTAAGCCTAGCCATGCGACCTTGATGTGTCGTCTTTTCTTTTGCATCCGCCGTTTTAATCGTGATATGAAACTCAACCGTCATATCCTCCCGATCATTCCCGAGAACGCCATGGATGTTTTCAAAAATACTTTCCCTTCTATATTTTATAAAGCTATCTCTGTTTTGTTTTATTATCTGTCTAATTATGGTGAATTTTTCATCATTATAAAAATATACCTCGATAAATGATAAAACGTGCATTAATACTTGTAAGGGCGTGAACAAAGATAACAATTATAATCCACGTCTGATGGAATGGATGTGAGGTGTTTCTCATGTACTATTATCGCATTCGAGGGATTTTTTCAACGGCATTGACGAAATTAGTATTAGATCATGGCCAATGCATCACGAAGCCAAGTACTGCCATCAAAAACAGATTTCCACGATTGTCTTGTCAAGTAACCACTCCACCTGACGCATACATCTTGGACAATGAAACCAAGACCGGGTTCGTTTGTAAAGGATCCGTGGAAGCAGTTGAAAAATTGGAATTAATCTTGAAGAAGAAATTATCGTTACCCTTTATCATCAAGCCGTTATTAAAACCACAATCGATCATCAAGGCTAAAATTACTAAAGTGGCACCTCATCAAGTACATGTCGATCTTGGTAATGGATTTAAAGGTTTTTTTCCTAAAAAAAAGGAAAACACGCCTGAGAATGGTTACCTTTTAGTAAGCATCAAGAAACAAGTTAGCAGCACGAAGAGGCTTTTTGAGGTGTCACGGTCATTAAATATTGTAGGAAAGGCAGTTATTCTCATTACTCATCGTCAAAGACCACTTTTTAGCAAGTTCATTACAGATGAAAAGAAGAAGGAACTTCAACAGTTGGAGATTTCTTTTGATGAATTCCCCTTTCCTTGTACAGTACGTTGGAGATCTGCTGCTGAGGACGTCTCAGTGGATTACTTGATGGACGAAATAGAAAACTTGAAGAAAACACTCAAGGTAGTATTGGAAAAAGCGGATGAGGTGAACGTAGGTGAATTACTGTACGATGGCATTGGTGAAGTGCAAGTACTGTTGAGCTCCGTAGATAAATTCATTCTTGATGATATTAGAAGGCAGGCAGCGCCCACCGTTTATGGGCATCACGTGTGGAAAGCCTTGAACCCGCCGATGGCTGATTTCATTAATTATATGGAAACCATTCTCGAAGAAGATGCTTCTTTAGAATCCGTGATATCGACAGCATTTGGGAAATTCGTGTTGAAACAATTACAAGAGGTTAAAACTCTTAACATTTATCATTGGAAACCTACAGGCCAGTATGTACGTCTCGGTCCTTTTGAACTCAGCCAGATCACGTCAGAGGGAATATGGCTGAAACGGGTGGTGCATTCTCCAGGGAAATATGATGGATTGAACGTGGTTAAAGATCCAGGTGACATCATCAAGTCATTCATTCCGACAAGGAAGAACACGTGGAGTATCAAGCATTTCTATTATTCGTCAAGTGGAGAACTCAAAGGTGAGTATCATAACATCAATACACCGCCAGAAATTGGCTTTAACAACATTCGTTATTTTGACTTAGTCGTAGATGTGGTAAAAAAGCCAAATGAAGAGCCCCAGATAATCGATGTCGAAGAACTAGAAGGATTAGTTAGCCAAGGACTTGTTTCTTCCCAACTGAAAAATAAAATATTGCAAATTGCTGAAGATTTGAAAAAGGGATTATGATATGGAGTAACTCTCGCGAATGTCTTTAAAAATATCATTGACACTTTTTTACTTGATTAAAGCAGTGACATTTGGTCAAGAGAGTAAATGATCGATTCGTAGCAGTCATCGTCTTTTAAACTTAAAAATAAAAGGAGACATAATCGAAGTTGGCACTCGTTGGATTAAAATGGTTAAAATTAGTAATGGATGTCTTGTCTCTAGCTGGCTATCGGATTTTCTTGAATGATGAACAAGGTCATTTACTCGAAATTTCTCCTAATGGAAAGATATTAGAACATTCTGAACCGATCTTTGCAGATGTGTTCCATATCGGAGGCTGCTGCGGAAAATGTTTTAATGAGTTAGAGAAAAAGGGCTTCGTTTCGCGCTATAAGGTCATCTACTCCGGAACTTTAGTGAAAGTATTCACTTTTCGAGTATTCTTATCTTTGGAGAATGAACAAGGTCCTCGGACGATTTATGTACATGCTCTTAAATCCGTGATGGAGGCTCTTTTCATTCGACATCAAAATAAGTTCCTTAGGCAGCTTTTAGTTCATAAGATGGCGAATTTTTTGCAACAGCTGGTATTTTCACAAGGTATGATGGAACTGCAAGGTACGTTTGAGTACTTGGAGTATCAGCGTCACATTCTCGATAAAATGAGTTTGGTTTCATTTCTATCAAGGGCATTTCCAGATGTTTCGGATGGCTTGGATGAAATAATATCACCAACATCTGTTATTTCTTTAGTAGAACTTCTCAGGCACGTGTCCTCTGATTTACATACATTGCATCCACAGTTAACAATCATTAATGATCATGTTCATCATGCTGCCCATTCTAAAAGGAAACTACTTAGTTTGGATCGTATTCTCGTTCTGATGGTTTTATTAGATATTATGGATGCCATTGGCAGTACAGCCAGTGTTTTGATGGTCACGACAGCTAGATCATCATCTCGATGCGTGAGCATCACTTATACCTTTGAAGGCGTCGTGTTTTCAATGACTGATCTGATAAGAGAAATTTATTCTTGTCATCAAGTAGAAAAATTAGAAGATATACGATTTAGCGGCTTCATTTTGGCCTCTTACTTGCTCAAACAATTAGGTGGAAGTGTGATGTTAAAGCAAGGGAAGAAATTTGGAGAATTAACAGTCACGTTTGAACTTCCATCACTGTAGATAGATGATTGCTGGTTCAGAACGTTTGTTTCTTAGTTTTAATTTCTTAATCTTCTATATTGGCTAATTTGATGGTGACAGATAGTCCATCTCTGATGGGAATTATCACTGATGCGACATTTTCAGTGGTGCTGATGAGTTGGTTAAACTTTTTTACTCCTTTGGTCGCTTGGTCATTGATCCGTGGATCCGTGATGCGTCCTTTCCATAGGACATTGTCAGCGAGCAGGAGACCTCCTTGTTTTAGTTTTGAAAGAGCGATCTTAAATGCTCGTGGGTAATATTCCTTTTCAATGTCGCAAAAAATGATGTCAAGTGGTTCTTGTTCTTTTTCAAGTATCTCAATGGCGTTTCCAATTCTAAAATCAAGTTTATGTAGTTCGCCAGCAGCTTTGAAGTATTTCTCAGCTAATTGCTTGTTTTCTTCACTCAAATCGGTACAAATGATTTTTCCATCGGGTGGTAAGGCTTTGGCAATCCATAACGCAGAGTATCCAAATCCACTTCCCATTTCGAATACTCTGTAAGCTTTGGTCATAATGGTTAATTGATGAAGAAACTGCCCGATGAGAGGTCCAACTGACGGAAAGTTCGAGATCTTGTAACGTTCTTCCATTTTTTTGAGTACTGGGTCGTTTATTGGAAAAAGTTGGAGGAGATATTCTTCTATTTTTGGATTTAAGATGTCCATTGTCTTTACCTCACTTGTTTTCATTTTTGTTGTTGTCTATCTAGATCTTATCTCGAAAATCATTAATGCTCATTGAAAGTCCTTTTTTTTCAGCCCATTTTCTGATATTTCTTAATGCTTCCTCCGTGCTTTGCGTGGCAGCACCAGCCGCTGGGGGATGACCTCCTCCATTCATCTGTTGTGCTAATAAATCAACTCGATATCGTTTGATTTCTTCTGGTGTTAATTTCTTTGAGAGACGCAAGGAAATTCTGGTGAGCTTTTGATCCTCGGTCAGGGCCACACCGACCTTACCTCCTCTTTCTAAGATATTGTAAATGATGCTCTTGGGCATTGCTTCGTTATTATTCACGATCACCACAGTTACATCATCTATTTCTGCCTCTTGAGCGAGTTCCAGTGCTTTTTTTCTTAGCATTCGGTAGTCGTTGATGGCATCGATGATTGGTGGATCAACTAATCCTTCGATCCCATCCTCGGAAAGATTTTCAACGATTCGTAGGGCATCTTCGATTGATCGTACCGTTGCAGCAGCGTCTGCCAAAGCCCACGCTTTTTCTTGATCGGTTAAGCCTTCCACGTGCATGAATAAATTGTTAGGTGGCGGGATGGTAAAACCAGCTGTATCCGTGATGACTGTAAGCTTGGCTAACTCTTCCAATTCTTTGGTTAACTTGATTTCATCCACTTTTGTGGCTAATAACCATGTTGCACTCGGTGCTCTTGCATCAAAAAAGATCTTTTCAAAGGGAATGGCTTTCCCAATCACGCTTTCATGATGATC
>JAJRXH010000601.1 GCA_024276395.1 archaeon | reverse complement strand
CTATGGAGTGGAGACCTTGAAAGAATGGATTTCTCGTGTTGAACAAGAAACCGAGGAAAAATCCTAAAGTCACCATACTTGTTCGCCATTTAATCTTTTTTCTAAGTTAATTGAATTAATTTTTTGGAGGCAACTTCTCTCTTTTAAGATTCGAACTGCTTTTTTTGTCCGCATTCTTGATGCTATTTCGCTAATTTGCAACCCATGGTGAATGAGAATCATACTTCTTTGCTACATCGAACAGCTTATTATGTACCATGGGAAAGGTACAAATGAAAATAACAAGAAGGGAGACGGTAATGTCTGGACAAGAAACTCGCCAAGAGTATCCGGTAATGATAACAGATGTGGCAAAACAGAAAGTCATGGAATACATTGAGAGATATGGTCGAGAATATCACTTGCGAATCATTGCCAAGAGCATTGGTGGTCCACGAGGGGAAGTACAGCTTGATCTCGGGCTAGACAAGGAGGTTGATGAGAAAGACATGGTGTTTGACATTGCAGAATTCAAGGTCTTGATTGATCCAGCGTCATTTCCACTAGTTAAAGGACGCGTCATCGATTTTGACGAAGGATCCAAGCAATTCGTTGTTCGATCTACTCGATCATCTCCAAAGAAAGAGACTTCATCTACACCAGTGAAGGAGATACCAAAAGATAAAGCGAGCTTGAGAAAGGCCATTGAAGAAATGTTGCAAACCATTTATGATCCAGAGATTCCAGTGGACATCTGGAACTTGGGCTTAGTTTATCGCATTGACATCAAGGAAGATGGTTTGGTTGAGATAGATTTCACGCTTACTGCACCGGGTTGCCCTGTTGGTGGTTACTTGGTTAACGAGGTCAAGCAAAAGGTTGAGAGTGTTCCAGGGGTCAAGGAGTGCAAGGTTACATTAGTGTGGAATCCACCTTGGACGCCCGAGAGGATGACGCCAGCAGCTAAAGCCGCACTTGGCATACCAGATTGATCAAGATGCAGCTATTTTTTATCTTTTCTCTCTTTTCGTATCCCTCACATCAAGTTTTGATTCTCTTTTTCATGCTGCCGGTATTAGGAAAGAATTGTTCTGACTGAAAGAGGTATTTAGCATGTTTTCACGTGTGGCGCTGCTACTGGAAGATCACGAGGTGTTTCATTGGATGCAGCATAACACAACAACAGTCAATTTTTTAAGACTCCTTGATGGAGTGATTGTCGTGGTGTCGTGGTAGTGGCCGTGAAAGAACGATGAATGGGGAAAATTATCTTCATTATTTCCGAAATGTTAATGGTTTCTTCTCAGATTATTTTTTTGCAGAGATAGATGCGGATGATGTGGTAAAATCACGATTAAATGCCATTTCCGTGAATAAAAGTTACCGAAAATTATTGCTTCTTTTTCAGAAAACATTGGGATCTCCTTCACGATTGATGACGATGCAAGAGCTTTGGACGGAATGGCTTTACCCCTTGCTCCAAGAATTGGGTTACCTTGAATCCATAGGCCCCTTAAACCTTTCTTTTAAGGAGGGTGAATGGAAAAACATTCCGATGGATGATTCGCTGGTGCTCATCATCATTTTTTCAAGAAAAAAACTACAACTGACACATCAGATGAAGACTCGCTTGGCTGAATCAAGAGCAAGACTTGTGATTCTAACTAATGGGCAGAAAATTCGTCTTTACCGTTGGAATGGGTCATTACGCTGGTCATCTTACTTGGAAATCGCACTTGAGGATATATTTCGGGATTACAATCGTGATGCTTTCCGTTTATTTTGGTTGATTTTTCATATCAGTTCATTCAAGCATCGCCCACACTTGAAAACTACTTTTCTTGAAGAGTTAATGCAAGCTAGCTGGGAAAAATCTAGGAAAATCGGACAATTGCTGAAATTCTCTGCCATGGAATCTGTTGAGTTGTTTTTTCAGGCTGTCATTAAAACCATCGTTAATTTTCCAGCGGATATTCGTCATCAATACCTGGAACAGTTAGAAAGTGTAGTCAATGAGATCATTTCTTTTACCTTCTTTTTATTATTCATGACCAGTGTCGAAGAACGGGGTTTTCTTCCAGGAAAGAAGCCTGAATTGATGAAGGCATATACCTTCACGCATTTGAGAAAGTTGATACTTGAATGGAATCAGAATCTTGTTGACTTTTCATCTCAAGCCAATTATATCCAGCAGTCCTTGTTTCTGATCGCAGATTTGAACATCAAGGTACATGGACTCGATGTGTTGTTTCCTTTTTTCCGTCGAAATCGTGGAACACGAAGAGATGGTCATCCTTGGCCTTTGTTGCGCAAGCTATGCATATCTGATGTGGATATGATTCCAGTACTCGAAAAATTATGGGTTCTAAGAGACGATTCGAATAAGAAAAGGGCATTGATCTCTTTCCGTGAGCTTGGTGTTGACGAAATAGGTAGGATTTATGAGGATTTACTGGACGTGCATCCACAACGTGCTAAAGAAGATTTGGCTTTGATTCATTACAAGGGTTCCCAAAGTCTCGTGTCATTAAGGAAGCTTCCACCTAAAGCTCAAGTGATCAAGAAAATTCCCAAGGGGCAGTATTACTTGAAATTTCTAGGATTCAATCGAAAACAGAGTGGTACCTATTATACACCCAAGCAATTAACTCACTTTTTAGTTGAGAAAACGTTAGCATCTTTAACTAGCGGTAAAACAGTGCAACAAATATTATCACTTAAGATTCTTGATCCAGCCATGGGAAGCGGCGCGTTTCTTCTAGCTGCTGCTGATTACCTTGCTGATTGTCTAGAGAAGGCGCTTATTACCGAGAAAAATGGATCAAAAATGGTTGAAGAAGAACAAAGGGAATCTTGTTCTTCATTGTTAAGGAAAATCTTCAAGCATTGCATTTATGGCGTTGATAAGAATCCTCTAGCTGTTCAATTGGCGATGTGGTCAGCGTGGTTGGCCACGCTAGAGGCATCCTCAACTAACGGGCTAGAATTCGATTTTCAAGATCACTTCAAGTGTGGCGATAGTCTCATTGGTGCAGATTTCTCACGAAACCCTCACGAACGCGAACAATTCGTGTCATCATTGCAACAATACCTCCAAGACGTTGAATTAACGGGAAAAAGTGCCAATCACGTGAAAATTCCGTTTCATTGGTCACTTGAATTTCCAGAAATAGCTAAAAACGGCGGTTTTGATGCCATCATCACTAATCCCCCATGGGAAGTTTACAAGCCTCGATTAGAGGATTTTTACTCCGTGATGGATCCAACCTTTCGTGATCTTGGGAAGCAAGACAAAATCAAGAAAATTAAAGAATTAAATCGAGAAGATCCATCTCTCCAACCAAAATGGGAGCAATATCAACGAACAATTCAGGCCCAAGTTGAGTTTTTCAAGCATTCTGGGTTATTTTCATTGCAAGGACGAGGAAACTTGAATTCTTACAAATTGTTTCTAGAACGAGCTTTACAGCTATTGAAACCTGGTGGAAGACTAGGAATGATCCTTCCTTCTGGAATCTATACGGATTTGGGTAGTGTCGACTTGCGGAAGTATTTATTTGCTTCAACAAAAATTGACTTTCTCATTGCGATGGAAAATCGGGCTAAGATATTTCCAGGTGTTGCTACCAATTTCAAATTTTGCTTGTTATGTCTCGAAAAAATGATTTCTGTCTCTAGTAGAGGGAAGAATGAACACCAGTTCCCAGTTTCTTTCTTATTAGGTGATGCAGCAAGTAGAGGAAATTGGGCACGTTCCAAGATAGCAAGAGGGAAGAAAAAACATGGTAATGAAAAATCGTTAATGTTGAATCTTGAAAAGGTCACGTCAGAAAATTTAGGATCGATGTTAACGAGATCGTTAGAAAAATCGGTCTTGTTGTCTGCAAATTTAATCAAGAAACTATCTGGGGAAAATTTGACAATCTTGGAGATTCAAGAGCGAATTGACCTTGAAATATTTATGAAATGTCACGATCTGTGGCCAACATTGGGTCAGTTAAATCAAGCACGAGCTGGTGATGGTCCATGGTTCCAACCTCGCCTTCACCGAGGCTTTGATATGACGAATGATTCACGATGGTTCATTGCTACCAAGGACCTTCCAGTTAACCTTGCCGTGCACGATGATTTTTGGCTGGAAGATGATGAAGGGCGATGGTATCATCCCCTGTTTGAAGGAAAGATGATCTGGCAGCACTACATTTACTATCGTAAGCCTAGATATTGGATTCGTTGGAATCCTTTTGAAGAACAACCTAATGATCTCCTTAGAAAGCTAAAAATCTTGCCTGATGGAACGCGTAACCATCAACAATATCGCGTGGTCTATAGAGATGTCTCCAGTAGTGCAAATGAGCGCACGCTCGTGGCAGCAATACTTCCTCCAAATGTATTTCATAACAACAAGCTTCCATGCTTTTTGAGAGGTGATGAAAGCACGTGGTACATGAGTGATGCTAGTGTTCTCTATCTCAGCGCCTTGTTGAATAGCTTGTTATTTGATTACTTGATTCGGAAACGTGCAGGCTTGAGCCTGAATTTTTTTCAGATGTACATGCTTCCATTTCCACCATTAAAAGAAAAAGAGCCATTACATCAAGAGCTATTAGCACGTGTCGCACGATTGACTTGTATTTCCCAAGTGCATGCTCAATTATGGGAGAGAACCTTTAATGAATGCTGGAAAGAAGTCAGCGTGACTTCGGCTCTCCAAGATTGGAAAGAACTTGCTTCACGATGGACCCCCCAATGTGGAGTGACAGATTGGACGAAATTCGGCAAGGATGTGCGTGATGGAAAATACCGACTGTTTTTGAGGACTGAAATTGATGCCTTGGTCGCAATCTTGTTTGATCTGAGCTCGGAGGAGCTTCTTCATATCCTTCATTCATTTCCAGTACTTAGAGCTAAGGAAGAACGATATTTCGGTAGTTACCTGACAGAAAAACTGGTCTTGAAGAATTTTGAGAAGTATCGATCCACGTTTTGAACTTGGAATTTCTTGATTACTAATGGATCATTTTTGTTTAATGCTATTTCATCAGCTCAACGCATCAAGGAGTGAAAAAGAAGATATTTAAAGGAGTTTCATTTCCAGAACTCGTGAGACTTCTTTCTCATTGATTTTGATGAGGTGAAAGATGTAATGTCTGCGTCAAAGGTAATCATCATCACGGGAGCGTCACGGGGAATCGGGCGTGCAGCTGCCCTATGTCTAAGCAAAAAGCATAAAATAGTCT
>JAJRXH010000600.1 GCA_024276395.1 archaeon | reverse complement strand
GTGAATCACGTGCGATATAATGTGGCTGACAAAACAAAGAGGATAAAAAAGAGGAAAACGGATAATGAGTAAAATGTAGAACGCTTGGATTGGATTGATTAATTATTCTCAATAGTGGCTTTGTATTTACCTTTGGTGATTTTATCTAAGGCTCTTGTGAGGAAGTATGGTGCAATGATTCCACATAGAAAGCCAAAGCCAATGACAGAGATAATTGCATAGAGGAGAGCTTGTTCGACATCTTGTGTTGGTCGTTGAATGAAAAGAATCCCTAGAAGTATTATCAATATGTAGAGGCTGAATCCCATTGAAATCCCAACAACTCGCCTAAAAAATTTCATGTCGTAGTCTAATCGGTAGTCACCATACACAACGTTAGACAAGCGTCTAATTATTCTAAGGTAGAGGTGATTCCCCCAGTTATAGGCTCTTCTTGGTAATCCAAAGATAAAATTGAAAAAATCCTTGATGCGTTGGAGAAAAGATTGTAAGTAATCGGTTTCCGTGATTAAGAGGAAGAGAAGGAAGCCAAAGAATCCAATGGTAGATAACACGATGAAAGTTATGAGGACATTTTTCGAGGCAATGTCGTACATGCCCTTTAGAATGGCAGTTGTCACGTCCCAGGTGCCAAGCACGATGAATTTGATTATATCGATGAAGAGTTGAATGATGGAGACAATGAAGTTTACGGCAACATCAAAGTTGAAGCTGTCAATGAAGGCCCGAATGTCGTCAATTTTGATGAAAATGACGATAGCACCGATTAATATGCCAATGAAAAAACCAAACATCATGAAAAAGAAAGGTACGCTTTGAACGTAGATTTTCTCTTCTTCCGTGAGAGGACCATCATGAGGATTCATGATAAAATGGATGGTTCGTCCAATCTCTTGGGTGATCCAGTAATAAGGATAGAAAATGACTTTCAAGATGAAAAGAATGGCCTTGTAAATCCAAATGAAGATGGCACCAATGTCCTCAGCTCCTAAACCGTCAGACAAATCGAACTTGTATTCTCGTTTTCCCGACTTTTTGTCTTTAGAGATAGTTTCAGTAGTTTTATTCATAATACACGCCCCGTCTGTGGTTGCTATGAAAAATATTGTGAAAGAAAGATCTTCAACATGACGATGTTTAATTGAGCTTTTAAAAGCTAGCTCTCACAATGAACATGAACAGAAACCAAATTGTTGTGATCATGAATGAAATGTCGAAGATGTGGTGCTCAAGCTTCCATCAAGCTGACTCATCATCGAACGGCCTTTTGTACCACTTGTTTCAACATCTATTTTAAGAAACAGGTAGAGAGAGCCATCAAGCACTATAAGATGTTTGGCCATTCGGAAAATATCTTGCTAGCGGCATCTGGCGGTAAAGATAGCATGGTTTTATGGGATGTTCTCTTGCAGCTAGGTTACAATGTTACGGCATTTCATATCGATCTAGGAATTGGTCGATATTCCGTGGAATCAAGGCAAGTGGTTGAAAAATTTGGTAAAGAAACGAGCACTCGTGTCGTGATTTATGATTTGAAGAAAGAAAGTGGCATTACCTTACCCGATATCAAGAAGGTGTCGAGAAAGCCTGCTTGTGCATTGTGTGGCACGGTGAAACGCTACATCATCAATCGCCTTACTCAAGAACAAGGCTTTCCCGTGGTTGTTACTGGACATAACTTGAGCGATGAGTCGACTTTTTTGTTAATGAATACCATTCAATGGAACGTGGAATATCTTAGCCGTCAAGTTCCGTATCTTCCGGGTAACCCACCATATTTTGTTCGTCGGGCAAAGCCCTTATATCGCTTATTGGATGAAGAAGTTGCCTTGTATGCCGCTCTTAATGGCGTTCCTTTTGTAGGTGATGAATGTCCCTTGGCAAGCGGAGCTACGCAGTTGGCATACAAAAAACTGTTAACGGAATGGGACGAGAAGGTGCCGGGGATTCGACATCAATTTTATTTCAACTTTTTAAGGGTGCGTGATGAGTTGTTTGAAAATGACAAGGAATTTTCTACTAACATGACAAATGACAAGGTATCATCCCACGTAGAAGCAGAAAATCTTCGACAATGTGATCGTTGCGGGGGACCGACCTCATTAGAGAAGATTTGCTCTTTTTGTTTATTATTAGATAGGGCAAAGAAAGGAAAGAGACACAAAGTGGCCAAGTTGCCATGATTTAAAGTTCCGTTTGTTACTGCCCTTGAAGGAGGATGTAGCGTGAAGCTTGCAAGAATCTCGTCAATGTTACCTGACATAAAAGAAGAAGTGACTAAATGGAAGGAAAAGATGGATCAAGGACAGCATCCCTTAACTTTACCACTATTCGAGAAAATCATTGAAATGATTGCTGAGAGAAATGAATTTTCTAAAGAAGTAGCTAAGTGGTTGTTTATTGGTGAATCTGCGAGACAAAACTTGTCCTTACCAGGTTCTTTGTTAGATACATATCGACGATACGAGTCGAGATTGTGGGAACTGCTGTGGGATGTCGATTATTCACCAGAGGTCGTGGTAGATTCCGTTGAAGACGTGAATGATGTTTCAGACGAAGAGGATGTTCTTGACATCTACCACGTGCTCTTGACAGAATTTTGGCTTGGTAACATCTCATTAGAAGAGTTTCGAGCGTTGCTGCATTCATTAGAACAGCAAGAACGTCAAGTGGAACTGACAAGTCGATTTGGACTTCTTGGGTTGATAGGTTATCTTTACTTGAAAAATGAACCCTTAACCAGATTGAAAGATGTCGTAGAATGGTTATCATATCTTGGGGTGGCCATTCCTCCATTAAGTCAAATTCTCGATTACTTAGATGAGTGGTTTTTGGAACTAGACTCTGAAGATGTTCCCATAGACGTGATTACTCTTCTTCAAGATCGTCCAGAGTTTGCAGAATCTATAATCAAGGATCAAGATTTACCGGTAGATTTATACTTGAGAGAAGTTTTCCCCTGGTTGTCACCGAGATTGCGAAATAGCTTGTTGGAATACTTTAGGAATCTCTTGGCTGAAACTTTCATTGAGGAGTTCAAGGATAAATCCGGAGAAAATTCGGAGAAGATGACTCTATCAGAATTTAAGATGACTTATCAGGAATTTGTAGACAAGCATCAAGCTCACGTGCCATTGGGATGGCCTCTCATTCAAAAGGTTGCCTCCATTCTCCAACCAGAGCCATTTGATATGAAATTGGCTGAAAAGATCCCAAAACGATTGTTGCAGTCGATGATAATGAAAAAAGTCTATATGATTCCTACGACAGAAAAAGACCTTGAAATCTTGTTTCTTAGTCAAGCTGAGATTGGAAGAAGTGGAATCTTGTTAAAACTTGGAAGTGGTAAGATCTTGTTGGATTGTGGATTTTCGATATCTTCCACGAGAAGTAATTTGGGTTCAACCACGGAATTAGAAGATCTCGATGCGGTAGTCATTTCGCATGCCCATCTAGATCACATCGGAGCCTTGCATGGGCTTTATGCACGCAAGGATTCCTCCGTTCCTTGGTTTGCCACGAATGCTACTCGTGCCGTTGGTGAATACCTGCAGAAAAATCATATTAACTTGCTCAAAAAGAGAGTTCCGCGAGCACTTCAAAAATCTCATCCGACTCTTTCTTTATTAACGAAATCGAACTCCTTGCCGCGATGTTGGGATAATTTTGAGTCGTTAAAATTTGGCAAGGAAATTGAGATAGCTCCAGATATTTCAATTAAAATGCATTCTGCCGGTCACATTCAAGGATCGGCACTCGTTGAAATGTTCGTTGCTGGGAAGCATCTCGTCTATACTGGTGATTTTAACCTACAATCTTCGATGCTTTTTCCCGATGGAGCTCAATTTCCAAAAAATCTCGATACTATAGATTTGTTTGTTTTTGATGGGACTTATCTAGGACGTGAAATGCTAAAATCAAAAATTTTACTGGAAGATGAGCCCACTCCAAGGGAACGAATAGATTCCTTGGTAAATGACTTGAGGAAAGCTGTTGAGAGTAGTGAAAAGTCAATAATACCAGCTTTTTCCACGGGAAGAGCTCAAGAAGTACTGTTGTGTCTCAAGGAAGCTGGACTTACGAAGAGTCATACTATTTATATGGATGGGCTAGCTGCTAAAATTACCGAATTAACTGGCTTGAACATCCCATTTAAAACTCCTCCATTACTCGAGGATTTTGAACTCCAAGCTGGAGAAATTGTCATATCAGGTTCTGGTATGTTGTCAGGAGGACTTGCTAAGAGAATGTTGGACTCCACTCGAAATGATCAAAATACCAGCGTCATTTTGACTCGATGGCAAGCACCTTCTTCCTTGGGACATGCCCTTCAAGTGAACCACCCGCGTGTTAGGGGATTGTATCAACAAAAAAGATTTACTGTTCGATTTTCTGGTCATACTCCAGAAAACGTATTATTCAAAAAATTAACTGAGATTAAAACTCGAAAAATAGCGGTTCATTGTGGTTTATTGTCCACAGATCCTTTGTCCATACCTAAAAATCGTTCTGTTTTAGAAACAGAGTTGAAAAGGCACCAAATCGAATTGCCTCCAACAACGGGCTCATTCAGGCCATTTACTTGAGTCAAGATGCCAACCAAGAATTTGCTTTACACTGTCAACATTTTGCTTTACACTGTCAACATTTAATAGTTATAAGTAGATCTCTATTCATGGGAGTAGTAGATCTCTTGTTTATGGGGGTTTACTGACCTCAAGAAAAGTCCTTGCTTGATGGTGAAATGGAATGGCACTAGGAAATTGTAGTAGATGTGGTAGAACGATTAAATCACGAAGCTTCAAGTATTGTCCAATCTGTGCACGTGAATTGCGTGTTTGTCAACGTTGTGGAATGCCTTCAGATCGTCTTACATGTACAAATTGTGAAGGTTCTCCAATATTGCATTAAAAGACTGATAACATGTTCTTCGTTGCAAAATGCTCTTATATTTAGGAATGATGTTGTTTAGGATGAACACAGTCTGGTTACATTTTTCTTTTATTTAAAATAAACTAATTAGGCATTTCCGAAAGGTGGTCGCAAAACGCACGCGCTTTCCCATTCATTCTTGCAAGAAATCCAAATCCTCGACGAATCTAGATTAATTGGTAAAAAGTCGGTCCATTCGTTCTAATGACTAATCACGTGACGATTTCCTGGGACGATGTATGCCGTATCGTGAACTAGGCAATCATTTTAGTCGCCTTGATGGAAAAAATGAAAGTTTTGGAAAAGCCTAAAACTAATGCTTTAAAATAAAACGGAAAATGAAAAAAGTGAGGAAATTGCCCACTTACGTGGTGAAGAAAAGAAAATTTCGCGAAATTCTCCATTTTTAATCGACGATTCCTTTTTCTTGTAGCCAATGATAAGCATCGAGTGCGGCTTGACAACCTGATCCAGCTGCCGTGATGGCTTGGCGATATTTCCAGTCGAAGGCATCACCAGCGCAGAATACTCCTTCTACTGACGTTTTAGTCCCATCATATATCTTGATGTATCCTTTATCATCAAGCTCGATCTGTCCTTCCAGAAATTTGGTGTTAGGTACGTGTCCTATTGCTAGAAAGAGTCCATCAAGTGGGAGTTCGTTCTCTTCTCCAGTCACGACATTTTTTAGCCTGACGCCTGTCAATTGATTCTCACCAAGCAATTCCACGACAACAGAATTCCAAATTACTTCGATTTTTGTGTTCTTCAATGCGCGTTCTTGCATGATCTTGCTAGCCCTAAATTTGTCGCGTCGGTGGATGATG
>JAJRXH010000599.1 GCA_024276395.1 archaeon | reverse complement strand
TGTCCGTCTTCAAGAAACAGACATCCTAATCTTCCAGACAAGTTCGATGCCATTGTTTTTGAGAATCTTTATCCGTCCTTGAGTTTTCCTTCACCTATTAATGATGCGGCGTTTCAGTTCAGGGATCCTAGTAACCTACTTGAAAGCGCACCTAGTTTGGGACGATGCGAGGTAGTCCTCTATTCTGATGATCATCACGTTGATTTTCAATATCTTCCTCTTGATAAGGCTATTACCGTGGTAAGACTCTGGAAAAACCGATACAATGAATTGATGAAAGATCCTAGAGTAAAATATATCTTTATTTTTGAGAATTATGGGAAAGATGTGGGAGTAACTAATTTTCATCCACATGGACAAATCTATGCCTTTCCATTCATTCCGATGAGAATGCAAACCATCATTCAGAATTGTCAGAATTACTTTCATGAACACTCTGAATGTCTTCAATGCAGATTGTTAGAAAAAGAAATAGAAGAAAAAATCAGGGTGATTCATGAGAACGAGGATTTCATTACTTTGGCACCTTTTCACGCCACGTTGCCTCACGAATGTCACGTCATTCCCAAGCGACATCTAAGTGATTTAGCCTTCACGGATGAAGAAATGAGAAACCTTGCATTATCCTTACAAGATCTTCGTCGACGTTATGATCTTCTATTCCAGAGAAAGAAAAGTCCAAATTACATAATGATGTTTTTTCCACGACCCGTTAACGTGGATCTGGAAATGCTTGATGAATCGTTTCATTTTCGCGTGGAATTCATCAGCCTAGACCGTGATTCTCTCCACTTGAAATATCGCGCCGCTGTTGAAACGGGTCTTCACACGTGGACGAATGACCTTTCACCAGAAACAGTTGCTAAAAAAATGCGCACGGTCATCTAATTAGTTCTTACTCTTCTTTCCGTTTATCATTCATGAGGTAAGTATTTTCTCAAGTGGGAGTAGGATTAAAAGTGAACAAAATCATGTCATTTCTGAGAAATGATCGAAAAAAGTTTTTTTTCGTCACGGTAATCACATTTATCCTTCTAATATCGCTAGGATTGATGAAGGCAATGAATCCTCAGCACGGTGGGTCTCTCAATGGAGAAAAACCTATTGAAGTTGATGTTGGGATTCTTCATGAACGTGGAAGAGAATATGAGGGTAAATTAATCTCTTGCTGGATCATCGTAAATCAAAAAGGACCTTATCTCGTGAATGAGACCGTTATCGTTCTCCAAGAACGAGAATTCAATCTCATTTTCGTTGTTAATGAACGTCGTGCTCAGGAAATTCCGGCATTGTCACACTTGATGGTGAGGGGGCTTGTCTTTTTGGCTAGCAAGGGATTCATCCTAGTCACGGAATGGTTACTGCATCCAGCGGGTGCCTTTTATGATCCCTTTGCATCTATCTTGGGATTATTCGTCCTTATTGCAGTCTTATCGATCAATCGTCGATCAAGAATTAGTAATAAGATTAGGAAATTTATCTTGCGAGGGAGTTCGTGATGCCAGATTGGATTACTCATTTAGCTTTCGTGTACTTGTTCTGCGTGGCATTCCGCCTTCATCACCGTGATTGGGAGAAACTCTTTTTAGGTGCCCTCATTCCGGATGCGTTTCACGTATTTCCAACAATGCTAACTTTTACCACCGATCACGGAATTTTCATTGTGGATTATTCCTTGAGAAAATGGCTTTGGAATTTTCATGAAGTGGCACACTCCATCGTGGGAATCATCCTCTTATCAGTACTAACAACTTCTATCTATCAAGCATTTCTTGCTAAAAACCGAGATGGTTGGAGAAAAACGTTAGTATTTGTCGTATTCGGTGCGGTCAGTCACTTGTTCATTGATTCCTTGCGGATTCCATTTCCAGAGATCGGATACGTTATTTTCTTTCCGTTTACTACTGAAAAGTATTCTTTAGGATGGTTCACGCCCTCCCAATTCATGATCTTTCAGTTGATGAGCTTACCTATAGTCTTCATGATGATTGTCCATCTTGCGTGGCAGCTCAAAAGGGAATCGAGTGAGCGAGATGTGTCCACATTAACTAACGATAAAGAAACAGAAAAAGAAAGAGGAATGACCCAGGATGAAATCGGGAAGATTGGTTGTAGTCACCAATAGATCGAAGTTGCCAATGATATCACTTTGTTCATGGTTTTTTTCTCTATAGTCGGAAGCTCGAAATGAGTTCACTTGTTTTTTCAACTTGTTCCGTGAGAACCTGGGCAGTTGCGGTTAACTCTTCCATTGCTCCAATGACCTCATTAACGGCAGCAGCAACTTCTTCAGCTGTTGCAGCGGACTCCTCTGACAAGGCAGCACTTTCTGAGATCTTATCGGTGATTTTCTTGAATGATTTGCTGAAGGATTCGGTGATCGTTCTTGATACTTTCGTGATGGTGCTTACAGCATCATGTGTCTCTCCTGCAAGTTGTTGAATGTTTTCGGCGATGACCATGAATCCTCGAGTTTCTTGGCCGGCACGAGCCGCTTCTATCGTGGCGTTGAGTGATAATATCCTCGTTAACTGGGCGATTTCAGTAATCTTGTTGGCATTAGCTTGTATCTCCTTGGTGATCTCTTCAACAATTTTGTTAAGCTGATCAATTTCTTCAGTGATCAT
>JAJRXH010000598.1 GCA_024276395.1 archaeon | reverse complement strand
TGTTCGGAATCCGTCCCGACAAAAAACAGCAAGGCAGCCTCCTCGTTTCACGATCCCTCGTCATGTCTCCTCACGTGGACCATCAGTGGTGAAAAATCGGACGTGATTCTCAAATAACGGAGTTTGAAAAACAGGGAGAGCACTCCGTGATTACCGCGGAACGATGCCATGGAGGATGGATGATGCCTTGATCATCATCATGTTCGATGAGAGAAAAAAGTCGGATTCCTTACAGGATTGGATGACACGCCACACGTTAAAGTCCATCTTTCGTGCGGGCCTGGCGGTGGTCGTCCACCAGCTGCTCCTCGAGATTACATTCCGTTACACCACGGGATAACTGAATAACTCTCTCATTTTCAATGTGTTTTCTGTGAACGTGATATTACTTCTTACAGTCTGAAGTTTATTGTTTAGAGCTTCATAAAGGAGAACAAGATTCTTTAGATGGGATTGATTATCATTAGTTAGTAAGTTGATGGGTTGGTAAGTATCGTGTTCAAGAATCGATTAATGAGATGTTTCGCTGATGATATGAACGTAAAACAACATCATGGGTTTGATTCATAATTAAACTATCATAAAAATCTTATAATGACCTCTGTCAATACTTAAGTAGTAGAACTATAAGAATGAATGATGTTTGAGGATGAACCAAGATTAAGCAATACATCATCAGATTAATGAGATGGGGTCATTTCTGAAAATGCTGTACTTCACTCGTTAATAATTTCCATAAGCTATTATCCAATTTCCATAATTTAATGGGAAAGTGTGAAGGGTGGAAGACGTTATAAAAGGAAAACAAGGAAAATTACTTACAACCGATCAGAACATTGTTCATTATTCATCGACAAGTTCAGGAATGGAAAACGTCAGCGCAGTACGAAATATAAAGTCGCTCCAAGATAGCACGTATCAAAAAATTCCCATACTATTTCGTCAAGCAGTCAATGACATTCCAAGCACGACTCATGGAACGTTTTCTGTGTATCAGTATCCAGCCAAGTTCATTCCACAAGTCATTGCGTACGTGCTTAAGCATTACGTGCCTCCTGCAGATAATCAAAGAAGCATAATATTCGATCCTTTTGCTGGTCATGGAACGACAGGAATCGTGGCACGCGTTTACGGACACCATTACGTGTTGTGGGATCTGAATCCTTTTTTATCCATAATTCACGATACTGCCATCATGAAACCTCCAAAAGTGTTTGTTTCCGACCTTCTTTATGATCTCACTCGAAGTAAACCAGATGAATTTGTACCACGATGGAAGAATCTTGAGTATTGGTTTCCAGAAGAATTCTTGCCATTATTAGAGAGAACTTGGGGTTACGTGCACTCTCTTCCTACGTATCAAGAACAATTGGTGTGGTACATTCCCCTCATTAAAGTGACACGTTATTTTTCATGGGCTGACGAAAAAGTTCACAAGCTTTACAAGTCTAAACGTTCTAAAAAGAAGATTAAAGATCTTCTTGAATCAGATTGGAAGAAAAAATTCTTCATTCTGTTAGAAAGAGAGTTATCAACCTTGCTCACCAAGTTACAGCAATATCAAGCCTTGAAGCCGCATGATGATGTCAATGCGACAGTGAAATCTGGAATTGACGTGATGGAAACTTGCTTGGATTCTGAAGTCGATGTTATGATAACATCGCCTCCTTATCTCCAAGCACAAGAATACATCAGATCTACGAAAATGGCTCTCTATTGGCTTGGATATGATGATCACCAAGTTCAAGCTCTTAGCAAGAAAGAAATTCCGTACCGAAAATTTGAGCCAATTAACATCCATTCGGATCTCTTTCATAAATATCGTTCTCAAATTAAGGATGAACACTTGGTGAAATTGTTCGATTGTTATTTCCATTCAGTGTTGGGTGCATTCACGACTCTTAGCAAGAAAGTTACCTCACTCCTTGCAATTTTCGTGAGTCCCGCAACCATTCGCACTCGTCAGATTCCCATTGATGATATTTTCATCCAACACCTTGAAGCATTAGGATGGAAGCACGATGTGACATATATTGATACCATCAAAGCTCGGTCGATGTTCGAGGCGAAAGTAAATCCAGCATCTGGCCTCCAGGATAAACGAATGGAAACAGAACATCTCATCATCCTCAAGAAGGAATGATCCATTGCCACGGAGAACAGTGAAAATAGTAAACTTTTTTGAAAGATGAAATTATAGGATTTCATTCTCTTCCAAGAAATATTTCCAGTCTACCAAAGTGCATTTCAGTGATTTTAAAGGCACGATGAATCTTTCTTCCCTTACTTTGCCCAAATATTTTAAGTTTGCTCCTTCTTTTACAGTTTCGTGTTCGATTGTTTTAAAATAGCCGCAAACGATTCCTTTGATGGTGGTAGTTGTTTTTCTAGATTCAATGAACCTGTTTCTTAGGCTATTAAGGTATTCAAGGAAAACTTCATCATTTGTGTCAAAACTATTCTCTGCAATCGAGAGCAGTTTTTCAAATCCGGATGTTTCTACGAAGAACTGTAGAATGGTGGGTTGTGGAACGGAACATTTTACAAATATTCCGAAATCGTAACCTACATCAGCTTCAGCCCAAATTCCTGAGAGAGTGAGAGAAGTTTTTATACTGACCTCATGTTTGGCATTCATGATGTCGTTTCGGTATCTTTCGACATGTTTGGATATTTCCCAATCCAATTTGATCTTTACGTTAAAATGACTCTCAAGGAACTTCTTTACGACAATTTCTCCGAGTTTGCCGACAAACTGGTCAGTGATGATGGCATCAAAGGTTCTTCGCCGTTGGCGAAACCCTTTTTGAGTGACTGTCGCTCTGGTACATCCGGAGAACATCTGAAACGTCATTTCGATTGAAAATAGTAACAATTTTAGCAAGTCTTCGTCTAATAATTCGATCTCTACTGAAAAAGGAAAAATTTTATTATGAAACCAGTTTTTTAACAGATTTTTGGAGATGTAGCGTCTATTTTTTTCCTTTAGTATTACACCGTGATCATTCATTCTACATGCTGAGAGAGCTAAATCCCCCAATTCGTCCTTGGAAAATTGTAATCCTAGTGTTCGAGCCTTCGTCATCAAGTTGATGGAAAAGTCACTTAGTTCTTTCTTGAAGAAACGTCTAAATTGGGTAGGACTTCCGAGTTCTTTCTGAGTAATTTTCACCAAGTCACTTGTAGTCATCGAGCGGTCCTCTCACATCTTCTTTGTACTCTTATTGTTGAGTAAAAATACATAATTTTACTGGTATTATGGGTTAAATTGATGGAAGATGTTAGGAATCAATAACATAAACTCGTTATGGTTGAGACTAATAACAGAGTAATGAAGAACGAATCT
>JAJRXH010000597.1 GCA_024276395.1 archaeon | reverse complement strand
TGATTTAGTATAGCAAGGCTTAGGTAGAAAGAACCACGCATTAACAAGGTTGCAGCAAGAGCCACGACGAAATTCTTTGATATTTCTTTTTTAAATTCCGTGAAAATCAACATGAACTTGTTCATTTACTTGGTCTCCTGGTCTTACTTCGGTATTGTGAGAGAATGCTTGTTTTACAAGTATAATCCACTATCCATGTACGGTTCAACGGCCTCGCGGCTGGCTTTTTGGGTTTGTTCAGCAAATTCTTGCAGCATTTTCTGAATCTTCTCTCCCTCTGCTTCTAATTGGCTAGTATCTATTTCAACTCCTTTCATTTTTTCGATGATTTTTAGGAGTTGTGCCGCTCCCATGGGGTCTGGGATGTTTGGGATGGTGTTAACGAGGAGGCCATATCCGTCAATTGGTCTGATTAGGGCTTCATTGAGGATGGCACCAGCAAGTCCTGTTATGTATCCCGTGCTTGGTACCTCGAGATTTAGGTCTTTGAACTTGTCTTTCAAAGGGGGTTCGGCCACTAGGTAAATGATGGTTTCTTCATCCCTCGTCATTTTAGGAAATCCGTCTAAGGTCACGATTTCCTTGATTCCATGCTCTTCTAGGCAATCTAGGGCAGCCGCTGCAATGTGAAAATATCCCTGAGGCGTCACGGGTGCTTCACCGAGAAATACGGCAAAATCATGCTCTTCATTTGCATAAATTCGATATGGATAAGCTAACGCTCCTTCAAAGAATACTGAAACTGGAGGTATCGCGGGTGATCTAATTGAACCGACCCATTTAAGGTTAAAGGTGGTAATTAAATGTCTTGCAGCTATGGATCCAACCAATCCATGTCCTGGAAAGCCTACAATGGCCCATGATGCGGATAATGGCTCGGATAATATGGTTTCTGCTTGAATTATGAATTGCTTTTTACCAGTACTTGTTTGGTTCATCTTGATATTCCCCTTGAACGATGATAAAAAATCATCGAACGGTTCAAGCAGTCATTTCTTCCGGTAATTTAAAAATATTGGTGCCGATACCATTATAAGCCGTTCTCATCCAGAAGTTTCTTGGGAAAACAAGTGAATGCTACTCTTGGAAAAAAAGTGTCAATGCTTATTCGACATCCTCTATTGCTTGGAGTCCTTTTAATGGCAATGATTACTTCTTACAGCACGATCATGATTTATCAAGTTCACTTGCTCACGGAGTCAGATATATCAATTAATTCAATTACCATGGTTGGCGAATTATACCAGAAAACGATATTACTTCAAATTAATGTTAGCTTGGGTAAGGCTCAGATGCCAATTTCGTTTAAAATCTCCAAATTATACTATCACTTGTTTACTGGAACTTCTTACATTGCTTTAGGAAAGGGATACTTGTTAAAGAGTATTCATGTCTCCCAAAGCAAGAATTTATCATTTTTGACAGCTTTCCAAGTGTTTAACGTTTCTCGATTCATTAACTTTCTGGTGAAGGGTGAGTCTTCAATTAAAATCGAAGGTTCGATGGAATACGTGATGTTAGGCATTTCTTCAACAATGGTATTCTCTCGGCTCTTTTTTTTATCCAATCAGTCTAACAGCATCTCCCTCATTGAAGATTTAAGTTTGGTTCAGTTACATCCCATCATTCCCGGAACTGTTTTTTCTTTAACAATTAATTTGGTTAATGCACTTCCATTAAACATTACTCTCTTTGATGCTCGTTTTCAGATAGTGGATAACGTGAAACAACGTTCATTGGGAAATGCAACCTTGGATCAAGGTGGAGAAGTAAAGTTAGGAGAAAATGACTTTAATGGAACTTTTGTCACGAGTAATGATCTCATTGGGGACTTCGTGCAATCATTTGTTGCAGGGGGTGTCATTAATGCAACCATTGCCGACTTGACACTTCGGATGCGTCTCCTTGGTGAAAACGTGTCAATCGTTACATCGTATGATCTCTTTCTGAATACTTCTAGCGATGTACCACAATCTTTCGGATCGATTCGTTTTAATACAACAGCAAGATCTTTTGATTTGCTCTATAAAATTACAAGCGATATATTTTGGGGGTTTAACATTACCTTGCTATCTTTTGATATTTATCATCAATTTGCTGATGAAAACGAAATGACTCACATCGGATCAGCGCAGCTAAGTAGGATTACCTATATTCCCTATAATGAAACGACTTACATTCCCATTCAGGTAAAAATTCCTCTTGAATGGTGGCCAAATCTGTTATTAGAATACTTGAACGCGGGGTCTCTGTTCATTGACATAAAAAATGGTGAAACTGTTATTACTGCCTACTCGGACTTGAACATCACCGTAACATTTGAGCAGTTACAAGTGAAAGTGCTATGACAACTATGACAAAACGTGCGAGTGGTTCTTTGGTCCTATTTTCATACTTTCCATCGATAGGAGACAGCTTTTTGGATAGCCATTCCGAATGCAGGAAAAACTGATTCTCCCGTGATGGCAGATGTTTCATAATAAGGAGCTTTTAACTTTGCAGCGAATTTAAGTGCGTCTTCTTTCATTACCTGACGCTTACTCCATAAATCGATTTTATTTCCTACTAAGATGCCAGGGACATCCTTTCCGATGTTTTCTCTTACAATTTTTACCCATTTTGGGATGTTGATGAGAGTATGTTCTGAAGTCACGTCAAAAACATAGAGAACGGCGTGCGCTCCCTCCAAGAAGACAGGACGGACTTGATCAAATTGAGGTTGACCAGCGAGATCCCAAAAAATGGCACTAATTTCCACATCTCCCCGTTTTGATCGAACTGGTATCTTCTTGTACGTGATATCTGCGCCAGCCGTTGGTTTGTGTTCCAGATTTCTTTCTGTAAATCTCGATACTAAGGTCGTTTTCCCAGTCTTGGGATCACCTAAAAGGACAATCTTGTATTGAGTTGGATGGGGATGTTCGAATATGAGATCGACAAGGTCTTCTGGGAGGCTCATTCATCATTCTCCGTTTTTTGGGTGGTTCATATCAGCAATTGAAACAGACTTTTATAAAGCTTGACAACTGGAGTGAGTCATAGATAGTGAAGAGGTTACATGAAATGCTAGTGAGAATGGTGGCGTTGCAACCTCAAACAAGAAAAAATGATTTTCAGCATAATATCATTCGAATCAACTCGTTATTTTCCCACGTTGCCAAGAAAGACAAAAAAATCTCAGATGCAACGGTGATGGTGCTTCCCGAATATGTCACGGGGGTGGCTCATTCAGAGGAGATCGCCTACTTTCTTGACGAATTAAG
>JAJRXH010000596.1 GCA_024276395.1 archaeon | reverse complement strand
GTATGTAGACATCTAAATTTATGGTAACGTGGTTTTTGATGAGAATGAAAATGACCTTGGAAAGCTTTTCTAGCAGAAAATTTATTAGTGTATGCTTATCTTAAACTCGTGATGAATGATGACATGGGCTCAAAAATTCTTTCAACTCATAATATCATCCTTATTATTCGCGTTAGTCCTATTTCCAGCTCCAAATAGAGTTATTTTGTCTTTTGATATGTTTCCTAAGTCATTTCTTGCGGTGCATTCATCTACAGTTTCAATAATGCAAGTTAATGGAACCTCCTTGGTCTGGTTAGCTAATGCTACCGAAAAGATATTTAGAGATGCAACAGGAACTGTATCTCTTTCTACCATCCCCCGAGAGTCTAAAAGTATATCATTGGCTATTGCTAAAAATGGTATTGATTTTTTTCAAGTAGTGATTACAGCTGGAACTTTTGATCTTTCGGATATCACGATTACTGTAGGTGATTTGCAAGGCCCTGGTAATGCTAAGATTGCTGCTAGTTACGTGTCCGTTTTTCTAGAATATTACGTGAGGACTCGATCCGATACCTATTATGAAAGCATTCTTCATTATACCCTAGGTGAATATCCTGATGCTTTGATACCATTGCGTGCTCCCTTTTCGGTCAAGGCTGGTCAAAATCAGCCTCTATGGGTGGAAGTGAAAGTACCAGAGAATGCCACGGCCGGTGACTATACGGGATTAATCCAGTTTTCTGGTGGGATATCAGCTGTCTTGAGTTTTTCTGTGAAAGTCCTTGATATTGTTGTTCCTTCTCATTCTGGTCTTCATAATCCAGGATTTGCAGACTTTTGGGAATTAAAGGAAGTTGCCTCTGGTACGAACGTGAAAGACTTGGTCAAGAAATATAGTAAATTCTTTACGGACCATGATATTGATTTGGGAGTTTCTTTTGATGCTCTGGATGCACTCCCGACATTTGAGGATGGATCTTGGAACTTTGAATCTTGGTTAAATGATATGAGCTTGATAATAGATGGAGGATCCTTGCTTTCGGAATTTGATCCACCTACTCTTCGAGTACCAGTGAACTTTAATGTCTTGGGTGTTGATGTAGATCAAGCGGTAGAACAAGAGAATCAGGAGAGATACATTACATTTCTCAAGGAATTCAAGGAATTCATTGATTCACAGACGAAATATGATCTTAGCGAGGTAAAATGGTATGTGTGGATCGACGAGTTAGATGAACCTACAGAACCTCTCCAAGTCTGGTTGATTGCACGATATGCTGAACTAACAGCACTTGTAAATGCGGAAATTGGGTTTAATTATCATTATCGGGTTGACGGCTCGATTGACTGGAATAATGAGGCAGTGAAGAAAGATATCGGCACCGATACATCTGGATGGGAAGATCTATCTGATCGATTTACCATCTGGCTGGCTCCACAAGAAGATTTCGAATTTGACTTGTCCTACATTCAAAAAAGAATTGCTGAAGGAAAAATAGTTATGATTTATCAGCAATCATGGACAGCTCTTGAAAAAGGTGATGAGGATATTCCTTCCAATGCTGAAAATCGTGATTATGAGTTTCCATCGCTTCCTGGAATTATGAATCCAGCTTTGTTTCATCGCATTCTTCCATGGTTTGCTTGGAAGTATAAAGCTGCCGGAATTGGATTTTGGGCTGTCATGGCCTGGTATGATACCGTGAATGGGGGTTTCATCGATCCATTCGTGGATGATCCGGCTTTGTGGATTTCTTTTGCTGGATTAACTGAACATGCTCAGAATGGTGACGGCTGGTTGGTATATCCAGGAAACAAGGTAAGTGAACACACTGGACAGCCAGATGTCGATGGTCCTGTATCTTCAATTCGTCTAGAATTATTTAGAAAAGGATTGGAGGACTACAAGTACATTCGGATGTTAGAATTGTCATTTGATTCCTTTCCACCAGATGCTAAATCACGAGCCGTTCAGTATCTCAACCAAATCAATACAATGCTGGGTACGATTACGAGCTTTGATAGAAATGTAGAGAAGTATGATGAAATGATTTGGAACATCAAGATGCTGTTGAATGAAAACGCAGAAAGCGTGAATTCATCAATTCCCTCTGTAAATTGGGAATTTTCTTGGAATCCACCCCCAGTTACCAATGAACCACCGTCAGAAGAAGGTTTTCCTATCATTGTCATCACTGTTATCGGAGGGATGATTTTCATTGGAGTGATTGCTGCTATCATCATCGTTAGAAGAAGAAAGTCTCAAAATTAATAATGAATGAATTGAGACTTTTTATTTCTTTATGTTGTGTTCCTTACTATATTTGCGTTCAATCGTGAAAGATAGAATTAAAATGAGGGAAAAAGATTCGTGGCAGCATGTTTTCTTTTTTTTATGAGTATTCCTTGAACCAGTTGAGGATCTGTAATAAACGATCCTTTCTTCTGCTAGGAGTCCCACTTCGAGAAAGTTCGTGACCATCTTCTGGATATCTAATGAGTTTCGCGATCTTGCTATGTTTTTTCAAGGCGACGAAGTATTCTTCCGCTTGACTGATGGGAACTCGGAAGTCATTTTCTGAGTGAATCAGTAGAATGGGGCATTGAACTTTTTCAACATGGGCAATGGGAGATTGTTGCCAAAATAACTCAAGATTTTCCCATGGTGAAATGCCTCCCATCTCCATAATATTGAAGTTGGGAATGTCAGTGGTACCGACCATCGATATAAGGTTATACACGCCTCGTTGAGCCACTGCCGCTCGAAATAGATTAGATTGGGCCACCAGCCACGCGGTAAGCCATCCGCCATATGAACCTCCCGTTAGGTACACGTGCCCTTTGTCGATGAAAGGTTGCTCCAAAAAGTTTTCCAATCCTTTGAGAACATCATCGCCAGCTTTTCCCCAATTACCAATGAGACGCTTGCGGTAATCTTCACCATATCCATCACTTCCAGATGGATTCGAGAACCATACAATGTAACCATTGGAAGCAAGGAGTTGAAACTCATGGAACATCGTGGGTTCATGAGGTGACCACATCACGTGAGGTCCACCATGTACTTCCACGACAACGGGATATTTCCGTGAAGGGTCAAAATCTGGAGGTGTGAGATACCAAGCTTGGATGGGCAGATTGTCAGTGCCCTTGAAATTCCATTCATGATAAGTTCCAAGTTTAAGTGAATTAATGATTTCTTGATTGAGATTGGTGAATTGCCGTGGAGCATTCGATTTTTCCTGGAGAACAAGTATGAACGCCTCTTGGTACTTGTTTGCTTGACAAGCAGCAAATACCACGGTCCTTGAATTCAAGATGAAATCAAAAGACGTGATGTAAAACTCTTGGTTCGTGATAAGTTCGTTCACCACGCTGGAGGTAATGTCGTACTTGTAGATGTGTACCGTGCGGTATCGTGGACTGAGAAACAGTATTTCCGTGTCAGAAATGAATTCATGTTGGAGAAAATGGGCATCCCAGTCATCAGTACTGAAAAATTCCTCACCATTGGTTAAATCGATGAATTTCAGTTGAAAATTAGAGGCGCTGCCGAATTCTGGATTGAGATGCATTACTGCGAGAAGATGGCCACTTGGTGAAATGGAGAGATGTGGTTCATAACCATATGTGACCGTGATTTTTCTGATTTCTTTTGTTTTCAAATCGATGGCATGAACGAACCATTCGAGCGTGTCGTTTGTTCCTTCTGGTGATTGAGTTAAATAATAAATGGTGTTGCCATCTGGAGAAAAAACTGGTGACACCACATCTCGAGGATGATTGGTTAACAATTTCAATTCTTTTGATTCAAAGTCGAATAAGAATAGTTGTCGTACTCGACCCTTAAGGTAATTGGTGCCTCGTCGATAGACAGTTTCGGTGAGAATCAAGGGATCTGAGACGTACTTTTCTCTCTTTTCTTGTTCTTGGAGAAATTTCTCAAAGGATTCCTTATTATGGATTTGACCGGTGAATCCTTGCTTGTATTCGGTTATCTTGACTTCTTCGGGTCGTATGGGAATGATCAACGCTATGTTCTTTCCATGTGGACCCCATTGGTAATCAGAGACTCCATTAGGATGAAAAAATTCGTAGTATGGTTCTCCGCCATTCACGTCCATGAACCAAACTTGATCTGGTAGTTTCTTGTCCTTCCAAATTGGTCTATTGGAAAGAAAACTGATCAGGTTACTTTGTGGTCTTATTTTCACGTTATGATCTTTGTAGTATCCTTTTGTCAATGAACGGACGTTCTTGTTTTGGACTTCCCTTGCATTCACGGGATGAAGAAATAATTCCGTCACGTACGCGTTTCGAGTGGTATCAGCCCGGCTTGATTCGATGATGACGAATTTCTCGCCTGCAACTACTTTATTAATTGTTTTTAACTGATAGAAGAGATCTTCCGTCACTAACTTTTTCTTTTCAGGCAAATCACTCATTCGGATCTTGCTCCTTCTATGATCGGTCTAACAGCTTGAACAGTCCATTCTTATGGATGTTGTTCGAGGTGAATCAAGTGCATTCGGATTGACCATCATGATATGGGCGCTTTTAACCAACTTTAGCTGTTTAAACTTTTTACTTTTTATGAAGCGCTGATTTCTTGTTTACAATACAGGTTGATTACAAAAATCTTGATCGTCGATTTTTTTTACCCATCAACGCGAGATATAGTCTTATTTGTGCTCTGTGGTGAATATTATGTTTGACAAGATGCCACAAGATCCAAAAAAGTGTAATTTTCTTTGTTTCGTTATCTTGTTTAACCTTGTATTCATTTTTCAGGAATTGCCACGATAGGCGATTCATGAATTCATCTAGTCTTTCATGTGCGCTATTAAATAAAGATTTGATCTCCGATAAGATCTTGCAAGGTTTTGATGGAGGTTTGATTCCTTTACCATCTTTTATGATGTATTCTAACCACCAATGATATGCAGCTGGTATGTGCGTGAGAATTTCTGCTAGGCTTTTCATTGCCTTGTTTGGAGCATAAGACAAGTCATCAGTGGTCACGTGTTTCAGTATGTTATGAAAATTATTTCGTACATTTTCCCAAAAAGTAAAAAGATCTGTTACTTTCTCGAATGTTTCCATTAACATCACATTTCCTTGTCCCTCTAATCAGTATTTTTTCATCTTCATTAAAAGGTATTTTGTGTCTTCGAATCTCATTGGGGATGATGGTTCTGGTGATATGAGTTTATGATTTCTTGAGCTTGCTCGTGAATTTTTTCCGGAATTTACTTAACTTTGGAGAGATGACGTATTGACAATATGGTTGCATTGGATTTTTCTTGAAATATTTTTGATGATATTTCTCGGCTGGATAAAACTCTTGGAAGGGGACAATTTCCGTCACGATTGGATTTTCCCAGATATTTGCTTTATTTAGTTTTTGAATGACTTCTTCAGCAACTTTTTTTTGTATTTCTGAATGATACAAGATGATGGAACGATATTGTGGGCCAACGTCACTTCCTTGTCGATTCTTGGTAGTTGGATCATGCACGGCAAAAAATATTTCGAGAATTTCGCGGTACGTAATTACTTGAGGATTGAATGATATTTGCACGACTTCAGCATGGCCTGTTGTTCCCGTGCAAACTTGTTCATATGTTGGACTTGGCACGTGACCACCTGAGTATCCAACCTCAGTTTTGATGACGCCTTTCACCTGTTCAAATATTGCATCGATGCACCAAAAACATCCTCCACCTAGCGTGGCAACTTCGAAAGTGGTTTCTTTTTCTTGGGTCATATCATTTCACTGGCATCTTTGTTTGTTACATCTTTCATCCAGCCGTAGATGTTAAAAAGCATGACTTTGAGACATTCTTGAGAGAGGAAAAAAGGGACAAAAAGGTAGGAGGACCAACATGAAAGTTCTAAGAACACCAGAAGAACGGTTTGAAGACTTGCCTCAGTTTGATTATGATCCCCATTACGTGGAGATTGCTGGGATACGGCTTCATTATCTGGATGAAGGGCCGGATGATGCTTCAGTGGTTCTTCTTCTCCATGGTGAACCTACATGGAGTTACTTGTATCGTAAGATGATTCCCGTGTTTGTTGAAGCTGGTTATCGCGTGATTGCGCCAGATTATGTTGGTTTTGGAAGATCTGATAAGTTAAAAAGAAAACAAGATCATAGTTATCAGTTTCACGTGGAAGTGATGACAACATTTGTACGAAATCTAGATCTCAAGGACATCACGTTATTTGCGCAAGACTGGGGTGGCTTGATTGGGTTACGAGTGTTGGCCAACGAGCAAGAGAGATTTTCTCGAGTGGTGATCAGCAATACTGGTTTTCCAGCAACTCGAAGTTTACTCAAGCAGTTGTTGGTTCCTAAGTTGTTCAAGATGCGCGTTTGGTTGAAAGGTCGCATTTCTGAGGAGGAATTTTCGAAAAATCCGAGTTTTCTCAATTGGGTCGCGTATTCTCAAACCGTGAAAGAATTTCCAATAGGTAAGATCATTCAAGGTGGAACCGTGACAGATCTTCCTTCAGATGTTTTACGAGCGTATGAAGCACCATTTCCAGATGAATCGTACATGGCAGGTCCAAGAGTAATGCCAATGCTCGTACCTACACAGTTACGGGAAAACCAGAAAGTTTGGGAAGCAGTGCTTAAAAAATGGGAAAAGCCATTTCTTACCACGTTTAGTGATGGAGATCCCATTACTCGTGGAGGGGAACGCATTTTTCAGAAATTAATTCCTGGTGCACGAGGACAGGAACACGTGATCATTAAAAAAGCAGGACATTTCCTTCAAGAGGATAAAGCTGAAGAAATTGCAATAATCATCGTAAAGTTCATCGAAGATTGACCATGAATTTTTTAACCAGCAATGTTACGAGTTGATGAAAAATGGAAAGATTCACGAAGATGCCTCCTTCCGTGAGAATTTCATTGTTTAATTTTTTTGTGTTTTCTCTTGTTGCTATTAGTTTTGGCTTAATTGATCAATTTTCTGTCTTGAGGGAATTTCTTCGGAAAATTCCAGTCTTATCTCTCATTCCTACATCGTATGACGTTGTAAGGATGATTTTTCCCCATTGGTGGGAAAAAATGCCTTTTTTTGGCTTAATATCCTTCATTGTAGGACTGATGTCCTTAATAGCTGTTTTCTTGTTATGGCAGCTGAAAAGGACAGGCGTTATCATTGCCATTGCTGCTTTTCTCATTGCTTTTGTCATTAACTTGTATGTGGGACTACATCCTTGGTTACACGCGGTCGTGGGTACCATGGTTGGAATCCTCTTGATTCCTCCTGTTCTTTTTGCTTGGAAATTCCTTACTAAGATGGAATCAGCTTAGACCTAGTGAAACTATTTATAAGTTGGGCCTGCCAAGACGGTTAATTGAGTAAAACAAAACGTTGAAGGTGATGCTCAATGTCAATTGTGGATGATTTAACCAATTCATGGAGAAATTTAGAGTCTTGGTGGAATTCTGTTCCTTTTCCCATCCAAGTTTTGGTTTTGGGATTGGGTTATTTGGTTCTCTTGCTTGTAACTCTTCGGTTGTTCAAGTTTGCCTTAAGCAGATACAAGGATAAGATGACGGCGACTACTTATCAGACATTATACACGATGCTACGGATGGTTATCATCATTCTTTTCGTGGTGGCATTCTTTAACCAATTTCCGCAATTTGAAGGATCGCTTATAGGGTTTTCTGCACTTTTGGGGACAGCGATTGGTTTTGCGTCAACACAAACCATTGGTAATTTCATCTCTGGCCTGTACATCATGTTAACTAGGCCATTTTATGTTGGTGATTATGTCATACTGCCCAAGCTTGGCATTGAAGGAATCATTCAGGATATTTCTGTTAACTACACGCGTGTTTTTCAACCAAATGGGACCACGGCGCTAATAGCTAACCGTTCTTTGATTGACACTCAAATCATTAACATGAGATACGAAGTGGAAGAACTAAAAGAGAGGAAAAAGAAGGAAGAAGCTGCATCAGGCAGTGACCGTTCTTTGGATCTTGATAAACTGGATGATCATTTTAGAGATTTTTTCAAGAAACTTAAAGGTAGAAAAAAAGTTCTGTATATCTATCCGTTACGTTTCGAGGTAGATGTTAACACGAAACAACAATCAGTGATTAAGGTGCTAGAGCTGCTGGAGAAGGACTTAGAGGGCAATGTAGTATCAGATCTTTCTTGGCGTGTCGTGGGAAGGAACCGACTGGCCGTGCAATATGAGTTAAATATTGCTGTAGAAGATCCTGTAGACCTCTTGAAGATTAGGACGAAAGTTTATAACAAGCTGGAGTTTCTCTTGGAAGAACACGTCTCTTGATATCTTGGTCATCATCTCGTTCATTCCTTTTTTATTCGGATGTCGTGATGTCGTGTGGGATGATCGCGATTAGTTCGAAATCTTTATTTTCTTAATTCGGGTCTTTCATCACGTTTTTTTTGATGGTAAGGAAAAGAGAAGGTTTTTAAATAGTTTGAAACTTAGCGATACACGATAGCTTGATTAGTTCGAATAGTTTGAAAAAATAGATATGTCGCTAAAATATCATTGAGATGTCATATATAACCGATAATATAGAAAAAAAATGAAATATTATTTATTATCGGTATGATATCGAAAAGACATTGGAAATGACGAAGATACGTGTTGAACGAATGGTTCGAAGAAATGGACAAGATGATACCTTCACTAAATGGTGAATGGTAAACATGAAGAAAGAACGTGGAAGTCAATGCCTCAATGGGATGATTTTCTTTCTGAGTTGGATAAAGAAGCGCAAGAAATTCTTTTGGCACCGCTGCATGAAGTTAAAGAGTCCATCTACCGGCATCATGGCTATGATTATAATCCTTTCGATGTCTTACTCCCTCTCAACAATCCAGACTTTTACGTTCCAGATGAAAGTGTATTTAAGTGGTTCGTGAAGCAAATTGTCCTACAATTGAGAATGTTAACTAGTCGTGAGTCAGAAATGAATGAAACAATTCTAATCTCAGAGAATTATTTGTTGGCAGGATCCATCGGGCAAGGAAAGTCAACATTTCTTTACATGTTAGGTATGGCTCTGAATAACTTGGAAACTTTCAAGAAACTTGGCAACATATCAATTTTGGTTCTGCCATTCATGTTCTGGGTCAACAAGTCCTCTCGGCGAGAAGAAGAACTGAAGGAGCTACTTTCACGAAAGACTGACGGAAATGTGATCGTGATCTCATCATTAGAAGAGCTGGAAAATGTGATATCTACTAAGGAATCGGACACTGATGTCTGGATTTTGTTGATTGATGATACACACTTGTTATTGGATCCAACAAGTCAGATTCCTCCCTTAAATGCATTGATGTCTTTATTTTTTGATCCCGTGCTCATCATTGGAACGATCCCCTTGGGGTTATATTTGTATCTTCTTGACTTCTACGATATAATGATGAAAGATGCCATATCTACACGCGTGCAACAGTTTTTTAGT
>JAJRXH010000595.1 GCA_024276395.1 archaeon | reverse complement strand
ACATTTCCAAGAAGCTCGGTCGTTGCTGGAGGGAAGTAAAGACTTTCACCATCTGGCACGATGCCTTAACGGAATGGGATTAGTGTACTGGACCAGTGGAAAGTTGGAAGAGGCAAAAAAATGTTTTGAACAAGCAAAAAACTATAGCGAACAAATTGATGACATCTACAGTCTTGCTTACGCCCATAATAACATGGGAATATTTTTTCGACACAAAGGAAATCTAAAAGCAGCATTGGAAAGTCTAACGAAAAGCAAGAAACTTTGGGAAAGAATGGGAAATCTTCATGGTGTTGCAACAGCGTTAATCAACATTGGAGTGATTCTAGAGTTACAACACGATCTAAAAAGAGCGCTGGAGTGTTATGACCATAGTGCCGAATTGTACGAAAAAGTAGGGGACAACATTGCTCGGCTTTCAGCACTTCAAAATGCAGCAACCATCCGTGATAAGCTTGGTTATATCAAAGAAAGAAACCACCTCCTCGAAGAGATAGCTGATATCCAAAAAAGAATGGGAATCAAGCCAGATCTCATCACGACTTACATCAACTTGGCGGATTCTTACCTTGAATCTGGTGATCTCAGCGCAACAGAACGAATATTAGATGAATGCAAGAAGCTACTCGAGGAAGTGGGGAATAAACTCCAAGAAATCCGTTATCTAGGGCTACGAGTACTAGTTGAAACCGCACGAAACAACTTCACTCAAGCCAGATCTATGTTACAAGAAAAACTAAGACTTTCTAAGGAATTAGGAAATCCTCAAGAAATTGCCACGACACTTTTTGAATTGGTTGAGCTATACACGGATCATCAGAATTGGGATGACCTCGTTCCAATTTTCTCTGAACTAGAAGAAGTGGTTAAAACGCATCATGACGACGGTTTCATCAATCTTCTTTGGCTTTTGGTACGTGCTTTGATCTTGAAACAGAAAGAACATCGCCTATTAGACAAGTTAAAGGCACTTGCCTACCTGGACGATGTAATTCAAGAAGAAGGCGAATTTTTCACGTCAATGAAAATCAAGGCTTGCTTGATAAAAATGGAGCTCTTGCTAGACTACGTGATGGTTACTAATGACAGTGATGCTCTTGATGATTTTAAAAATTTAATCGAGACGCTTATGAGACTAGCCAAGGAAAATTACGTGCATCCGCTCTTGATCAATCTCTACGTGTTAAAAGCCCAACAAGAGATCTTCAACCTAAATTTTACTGATGCACGAAAGCTCTTTTCCATTGCTGAGCATCTAGCAGAAGAACGAGGTCTCATTGCCCTAGCAATGAAAATTTCGATGCAACACGACGCCTTGCTAGATCTATTGTCTGATTGGAGACAACGAGATCTAAAAACCATACCACTTTCAGAGAGATTGAAATTATCCGGCTTGAAGGAACAAGTACAAGAAATGGTCTCTGGCCATCCTCCATTCATTGAAGAACTACCAGAAGAATCTCCCGTGTTGTTTGCGGTTTATGATGAAAACGGCCTTCCCTTATACACGAGAGCGTTTGGCGGATCTCCAAAACTCCAAGAATTACTCGTGGGAAGCTTTCTTACCGCATTAACCACCTTTGCCCGTCAAGTTTTTGATCAAGCATTAGAACGTGCAAAAATGGGACAATACAATCTCATCGTCAAGGCTT
>JAJRXH010000594.1 GCA_024276395.1 archaeon | reverse complement strand
TACCCAAGATACCAACCGGAATGACTGGAGCACCTGTCATCAGGGAGAATCGCGCCACTCCCGTTTTACCTTCAAATGCTTTTCTTTTCGGTAGAATTGCTCCTTCTGGGAAGATTCCTAGCACTCGTTTCATTTTTAGAACGAGATTTCCCGCCTCAATTGCCAATTTATTGCTTCCAGGGATATCCTTAACGGGTATCGTGCCAAAATAGTCATTAATTTTTGCCCAAGCCCAATGTTGCCACAACGCTGACTGTTTTCCGAGAAAGTGGATTCGATAGGGAACGAACAACCCGATAACTAGAGCATCAATGGTACTATGGTGATTACCAGCAACAATGTAAGGTGGTTTAATGTGGAAATATTCAGTTCCCGTCGTGGAGATGCGATAACAAATCCTTGAGAGAACGGTAACGATTTGTTTCACGAGACGATACTCCAAGTTAGAAGGACCATTTTTTAACCGTTCCAGAATTTTTTTCTTTTCCCCATTCAAGTGTTGATCGAATTTCACGGCATTTCACATCCAGGCCAATGAACAATTTTCATTGTAACGAAAGGAAGGAAAAAGGAAAAAGTAAAATGTCCCGTGGGGAGGATGTAAGTAGGACAACGCAAGTGCTTTCCTAAATTCAACACGGTATGAAGGCCAATGATGGGGTCGTGTTTTCCTCCGAACAGGTAAAAGTTTGAGTTACGATGTTTAACCGGAATCTTGTTAAAATCAAGGATGGACAGCGCTTTAGAGACTTTTTCGTTGCGTAATGATTTAAGTAAATTTGGAGAGATGCGCAATTTTTTCAAGTTTTCCTTCAGAGGTGATCCCACGAGGGCAGCAATTCCAAAGAAATCCTCTTGGAGTAAGTAGTTAATTATGATCAAGAGATGACCACCGAGGGAGACTCCCAAGAAACCAACATCGTACCATCGTTTCAAGTGACGGTAGAGCACCAGTGACTCGATGATGGCTTGACGAAATCCTTCTAATGTCCTCATGGGATCACTATCCAACAGACCTTGACCACTGAATCCACCAGGATTTCGTGACATATGATAAGGAAGCTCCAAGGCAAACACGTCACAATGGTACGCCCTTTGGAAGCTCGGAAAATGCCACAACCGTTCAGCCATCAAAGATGGACGACCCCATCCATGCAAGTAAATGAGCACCCTCCGTCGTCCTTCAGAATTCTTTCGTGATTTGTAGGGGAAGTAATGCACGATCATCCGATGCAAACTAGGAGTTGAATTAAAATCCTTCTTGAATGCTTCAAGAGGCTCATATGGCGTCGGAAATGACATAATTAACCTTTTTTCAGCTAGGAGTTTCTCCGAGAAGGGCAACTTTACTCGAGGAGCTTGAAATAACCGAAGGCCGTGCGCCCGAAAAAGCGCCAAATACTCATCAATCTCTTGAGGATCTCTATGATACAACTGGTCGTGATGATGACTTTTTACCACGGATAATAACAACGTATTTTCGCCCATTTGGACGATTCTATTCAACATGCCATACATTGGAATGATTCCACCTAAATTTCTACTTTGAGGCAACCAGTGAACTACCCCTCGCTTAGCAAGGGGCTTCGTGAGGAGTTTGGTGGCGGAAATCCACCACCCTTATCTTCACGGGCCTGTTCACGAGGCCACTACTGAGTACCCGCCTTACGACTGACTCTCCAGCTATTTTTTTAACATATTCAGAGCACCATTTACATCGGCATTCAGAACGCTACCACACTTCCTACAAACATGTACATGCTCAGTCTCGAACCATAGTCCCTTACACCTCGGTAGAATCCTACCTCCTTTATTTTCTTACCTACGATGATTGGAGGAAGCTTGAACTCTAGAAATCTTACCCCCAACTCCTTTGCGAAGCTTCTACCGAGTGAGAGCATAATCTTGTCTCCATCAACCTTGAACATATCCTTCTGAAAGATGCAGACAAAGTAACCGTCCTTGGGCAAGTATCTCGGAAGATTTATGGGGCGGTTGTAGTTTCCTTTCCTTCTCTCTTTTAGAAGTCTGAAAAAAGATTTCATACTTCTGTCAACGACTTTCATCGTTTGTTGGGCTATTTGTGAAGGTAGCAGTTTATAATAGTTTTCGTTACGCTTAACAAGATGATAAGCCTGCTCATACGGTAGATACTCCCCGTTATTGAAGTAGTACTGTCTAACAGTATAGAGTGTGAAGAAGTTGTAGAGGTTCTTGGAGAGATGAGTGAGTACTCTGAGAATCCTGTATGTTTTCTTGTCGCATCTAACGTGGTTTTTCTGGACTTTGTACATTTACCTTCCTCATTTTCTCTTCAATTTTCTAATCTGTCTGTTGCTTAGAGTGAAGGGGGTATATTTCAGGACCTCTTTAATGGGGACAGCTTTGACTATTTCTGATGCTACAGAACTCGCCAAAACCCTTTCTTCATAGTCAAAACGCTACTTCTCAAGCCAGTCAAAAATCATATCCCGAATCGGTTCTGTTTTGAGATGTCTCTCGTTTTGCCTGCACTTCGCTTTAATCGCCTGTTCTAACGTTAGCTTTCCCTCCTTCCACGAGTAGAATGTTAAGCTGGCATTAGGGACGTCTTTGCGATAGTAACTTTCGCACTTCTCGTTTGGACAATACTGGCAAAGTTCTGAAATTCTTACAGTTTTTTTCTCTTCCAAACTTATCGTATATCTTCTTTGTTGGCTCTCTCAACTTCTCAAACTTCATCTATTATATTTCTAATAGGAAAGGTATAAATAATTTACCCTCCCACCTTCCCTTTCGTATCCCCACGCTTACGCATAGGGTCTTGCAAGCAACGAAAAGATAAAAATATTGTCCTTGCCCAAGGGAATGAAGGGATGAAGAAAACTCGATCAAATATCACCAATTATCTCTTAGAATATAGCATGAC
>JAJRXH010000593.1 GCA_024276395.1 archaeon | reverse complement strand
CCAAGTACCTATCCACCATTTGATGAACTGAAGGCACATCTCAAAAACGAATGAAAACAAGAAGATACGTCCAAACCCATCTATCTTCTCATTTCATTTCCTTTTTCCCTTAAAAGTTAAGATAAAGATAAAGATAAATAAAAAAGGAGATAAAACGGTGGTCACAGTTCTTTCTTTAATAACGATGACCCATCCTCAACCTCTTCCCTCAATGGGCACGAATTTCTTGTCGAGCTCACCAACGAACTTTGCACGTGGTCGAATGAGACGATTTTCAGCATATTGCTCAAGCACGTGAGCAAGCCAACCAACATTTCTGCTAACCGAGAAAAATACGGGGTACATGTCTCTTGGTAAACCGATCAAGTGAAAAACTGTTGGTGAATAGAAGTCAACATTGGGATGCAGGTTCGGCTTTAATTTCTCCACTGCGGCTCGTACTGCCTCAGCAATCTCAATCCATCTCGTCTCTCCCATTATCTCACCAACACGTTGGCCATAACCTCTTAAAATCTTTGCGCGTGGGTCCTCAACCTTGTACACGCGATGACCAAATCCCATGATTCGCTGCTTGGCCTCCAACTTCTTCTTGACATATTCTTCTGCCTTGCTGGGATCTCCTATCTCTTCAAACATCTTCATGGCTTCTTCATTCGCTCTGCCATGCAAGGGTCCCTTCAAGGTAGCTATTCCCGCACATATTGCCGAATAGGGATCTGATAAGGTTGATGCTGCCACGCGTGCTGCAAATGCACTCGCATTCAACCCGTGCTCCGCGTGTAAAATCATTATTGAGTCAAAAATATTAATTAATTCATCGTTTTCTGGGAGTTTTCCAAATAATGCTCTCCAGAAATTTTCGGCGTAAGTCAGAGAAGGATCTGCAGATACTGGATCTAATCCTTGCCGAATTCTAAACCATCCACCAGCTAACTGAGGAACCACTGCCAAAAGACGAACCACAGCAGGCCAAGGTGAATCACCGCCAATGATGTTTGGCTCATCTTCCATCGCCGCAATGGCAGCCACGCCCGCAAGCAAGGCATGCGTTGGACGAGTATCTTTAGGTAAGGAGTTATAGAGCTGCCAAACGTTATCTGGTATCTCTAATTTTTGCCCAATTTCCGCCTTGAAGGAATCCAACTCACCCTTGGTTGGAAGATGCCCTTTGAATAACAAGAAAGCCACTTCTTCAAATGAACAGTGTGCAGCCAAGTCCTCTATCTTGTATCCTTCATAGTAGAGGACACCTTTTTGCCCGTCTATGAAACTAAGATTCGTTTCAGCGACGATGACGTTTTCCAAGCCTTTAATTACTTCCATAATGACAAACCTCCCTTATTAACCAATTATTACATCGCCAACGTAGTTTTATATGTAAATTGATGAGTTGCAGCCTTGAGAACGAGCAAAAAAGAAGCCAACACGTTCACTAGAAAAAGATCCATTAAAATAAAAAGAATGAAAAGATTTAACCGAGCCTATAAATCGCCCCACAGACATTGGGTCACTTAAAGAGAGCCGCCATCCTTCCAACTTCTCGCTGAATTTGAAAGGGATCTTGGATGGGAGCATCTGGATAGGTATAAGTCAAGAAAAAGTATCCATTCGGAGCTCGCCTAACAATGATAGTTCCACCACCACGAAGACTTTTAGCAGCTAACCAATCAGGATAATCAGACTTGATAACGCTAAACCTCGTTTCTCCAATGATGATGGCAGGTTCTTTATTTTTCCAACTATTTAGGATGGAGATTCCATCCAACTGCCACTCTGGGTTGGAATTCCAGTACACGTTCCCATTAGGATCGAGTATCACGCAGATCTGAAAGTATCCCGCCTGCATCAACTGATTCATGACATCAGAATATGACATTTTACCATTCCTCCATTTTAATCGACAATTTAATCAGTCAATCACCAGAAAAATATGATTTATATGAAAAGATATGTACAACGCAAGTCTCTCTCGCGAACGTCACGAGTTGATCTTTAAAAAAGCTTTCTTGAAAATCGATTCTTATTAAAGATGGATGATTTTTTACAAAAAACTTAAAAACCTTGAAAAGATAAACATTTTTAGAAAATCCTCACTTCCACCTTTCTTGAGAAACGGAGGATTACTACAGGTTGCTCGAACTGGACGATAAAGATTCCATTCTGATGGAAGTACTTGAACATCTCATTTCTTCCATCAAACTAGATGATGACGAAATACAAAATAGGATCGTTTTTGACAGAGAAAGGCTCACGATTCTCCATCTAGACTTGCATGGTCTAAACCTTAAAGATGCCAATCAAGTACTTGAGAAGATTGGAATTCCCATTCTTAACCTCAATCTTTCCGGAAACCTGATCAAAACCATTGACCTCAGATCGATCACTTCCATTTCTAAGTTAGAAAGCCTGGATCTCCATGATAACAAGCTAGAAGAGATTGACTTGTCTGTGTTCTTGGGTGGTGGGAATCTTAGGCATCTTGATCTCTCATATAACGACTTGCAATGGTTAGATTTGAGATCATTAAATTTCATTCCCTTGAAAGTCCTAAATTTATCGCACAACCAATTAAAAAGATTAGAATTACACATTTTTAGAGGACATCCCTCCCTCGAAATCTTGAACCTTTCTCATAACAAGTTAACCATGCTAAACTTGAATGACTTGGAAGGATGCTCCAACCTAAAAGAGCTAGACATCAGTTATAACAAGATCACCTTTTTGAACTTGGAAGTCTTAGAACAGTGTCCACGACTAAGAAAACTTGACATCTCAGCAAATGAATTGACTTCACTGAGTCTTGAGCCTCTTTCCATGTTACGGCGGCTTGATACCTTAAATCTTTCCCAAAACAACCTAGAAGAAATCGATCTCACGCCACTATCTCAGTGTTCAGAGCTAAAAACTCTCTCATTGGAACGCAATCAATTAAAAGATGTAAATTTAGACCCACTTGAAAAGTTAAAGAAATTGAAAACACTAAACATTGGAAATAATAATGTTTCAAGCATTGATCTTACTCCTTTAGCAAAAAATGAGTCATTAACAATCTTGTTGCTTGATGATAATGAATTACGTGAGATTGATCTAACACCACTCCGAGAATGTAAGCATCTTGAAGAATTATACTTGCAATCAAACAATTTATCTGTAGTGGATCTCTCGTCCTTACCCGAAACAATCAAGTTGATAGATTTAGCCGTAAACAAGATCAATGACGTCGATTTATCACCGTTAAAGCAATTCAGCAGGATAAGAATGCTTGATCTCCGGTCAAATCCGCTAAATAGTATCGATCTCACGCCACTCCAATATTGCCGTAATCTCAAGAGATTGTATCTCTCTCACACTTCCATCACGACCATTGACTTGCAACCACTTTCTTCGTGCCACAGCCTAATGGAACTAGACCTTAGCCACAACTATCTAAAATCCGTTAATCTAGATCCGATTTGCAACATTCAGAATCTCAAGGCATTAAACTTGAGTGACAATCCGATAGAAATCTTAGATCTTAGGCCACTATACCAAATGAAGGCGTTAGAAGAAGTCAAATTACCACCTAGTGTCAAGATCATCGTACCAAGGAAAGAAATAGAAGACTTTCAATCCTTACCCAAGTGGTACAAGCGATTGAAAAATTCAATCTCTAAAATAATTGTCATCGATGACGAGAAAAAAATCAATTTTGGAAAACTGGAAAACCTTAATGAGAAAAAATGGAAGATGGCCAAGGAAACACGAACTACATGAGAAAAGAAGGCGTTAAACCCCGATTAGCTAATTTTCTAGAAAACTTTCCTAGAAATCCAAGTTCCTTTCTCAGCTGGAGCTGCCATAAGCCTGGCCATTCGATCAAGACCCCATCTATTTCTTTCATTGAATATGTCAATTCATCACTGCCGACCTTAATGGTAAGGGAATTCTTGGTACAGCTTTCAATGAGGCAGATAATATAATTATCGGGATCGTTGACCAAAAATAAATAAAGAGGAATTTCCCGTTCTTTCAGAAATTCGAAAAGATTGATGAGGGAAGATGCATCGATACTAAGAATTCCACGAGTGATGATGATCTCTCGTCCTTTCAACTCAATTTTCCCTTGACTAGTTCTTTTCAAGGATTTAAAGAAGTTTGACCTGGAAATATCAACAACATTCCGCTCTCCAACATCCGTTGGTAAAACCTCATTCGCCACAGCTAGCGAGTTACGTAATTGAAGTTGAACCTTGCAGTCTTTAAAGCGCGGCTGCAACTCGAAACCACTAACCTCAGCAAGAAATTTCTCATTACCATGTCGAAACACGACCAATATTGGAGAGTCAGGATTGGCTTTCAGTAGTTGTTCAAGAGAAAATCCCAGGTAGTTAAGTTTTTTTTCCTTCGTGAAAGCCATTGAAGACAGAGCACTATCAGCTACAATACCACTTTTACCATGGGACGATAATTTATATTCAAAAAGAAACTTGTTTTTCTTATGATCACGTGACACATCCTTTAAAAGAGCTAGTTGTCCATCCTTCAAGTAATAATAGCCATCGCGATGAATGACAATGATCGAGTGAGTAAAGTAACTTACCTCATGAAGCAGCGTGGGGTCATTTTTATCTTCCAAGACAAGAACCACAGCATTCATCAATGTCGAACCAATTTTCACCTTCTTCACGACGCCATTGACGACTGGAAGACCAGTCATTGGTGAGGGCACAGCATATACTTCTTGGCCAATGAAAGGCCTTGCTTGATGCAAGGACAAGGTAAGGTCCACGTATTCTTGCAATGAATGCCCCATTTTCAAGTATTTTTTAGTTAGAAACTCGTCAAGTTCTTTCCAATGTTCTGCTAGTTGACGGTGGTATTTCTTCCTGATTTTCGGCAATAACAACAACAATGGAAGCAAAGCTAACT